>JAYZGM010000126.1:0-13984 GCA_036336225.1 Acidobacteriota bacterium
CCGTCGGTATCCAGGATAAAGGTCCCCGGATGAGGCACACCGTAGAAACGCGTGCCGGCCTCCATCCCTTCGTTGAGCAACCCGTACTGTCGGATAACCGATGCGCTCTCGTCAGAGAGCAACGGGAACTGGATGCCGCGGGCCTCGCCAAACGCACGTAGCGTCTCCACGGGGTCGTATGTAATCACCGCTAATCCCAGTCCCTCGGCCTGGATATCGTCATACCGGCTTTGCAACTCCACGAGCTGCGTTTTGCAGTATGGTCACCAGTCAGCTGAGCGGCTGAATACCAGCATGGCGCCATTTGGCCCCATAATCGACTCGGGTGTCTGAGGCTGGTCACGCTGATCACCCAGACTGAACGTCGGAACGATGGTCCCGACTTGCGGCCCGATGGCATCCACCTCTGGGAGCTCCTGGCCCACAGACAACGCGGCCACGAACAGGATCAACTGCACCGAATACACAAATCGCACGAGTTGGTTCCTCCCATCACACGAATACGACGACCATACGTCTTATTTTTTTCGCTAATGTCCTGTCACCGTGATTGGCTGCTAACGACGGTTCCAGGACACCGCCAGCTAGGGAATCGGCTCCCAGCCGGACGCGAGACGCGCCGCTTCCCCACCGGGGGCCCAGATGACGAGTGTTCGCGCCGGCGCACCATCGACGTCAACGATGTGGTTCACCATATCGGGCGGTTTGACGTATCCGAGCATGCCCTCAGTCAAGATGTGACTTTCTCCATTGACCACATGCTCAAGCGTGCCTTCGAGCACGTAGAAGATTTCGGTCACGCCGTGGGAGTGATCTCCAGAGTTCGTTCCCGGAGGGAATGTCAACTGCGCGACATCGACCTCCACCCCCATGGTTGGACCGTCGAACAGCACGTCCAACCGTGTTCCACTCGGACTAGCCTGATAGCTGGCGACATCCGTCACCGATTGCGCCAACATGCCGGCCCCAAAACAGACCACACAGGTACCAACTATCACCGCGTGTTGTCGTTGAGTCACACCGCGCCTCCAGAAAGTGAAGTGGGAGCGTTCCGACTAGCCTTCCCGTAAGACTAGCGGTCACAGCCGCCGCTGTCGAGGCGGCGGCACCGGAGTAGAATCTCGTCGTGACACCACGCTCGGGCGTCTCGACACCGTTGCTCGAGCTCGCCGGTCTCTTCCTCAGGCTGGGTCTTACCGCGTTCGGCGGACCAGCGGCCCACATCGCAATGATGCGGCACGAGGTTGTTGACCGCCGCCACTGGTTGACCGACGCTGAATTCCTCGACCTACTAGCCGCGACGCACCTGATTCCGGGCCCCAACTCGACCGAAATGGCGATTCATCTCGGGTTTCGCCGGGAGGGTCTGCGAGGACTGTTGGTCGCCGGCGCCGGTTTCATCCTGCCGGCATCGCTCTTGGTCGGCGGCCTCGCATGGATCTACGTACGATTCGGGGAGGCCCCCCAGATCGGTTGGATCATGTACGGCGTCAGCCCGGTCATCATCGTCATCGTGGCTCAGGCGCTTTGGAAGCTCGGTCGCACCGCCGTCAAGGGTCCACTGACGCTCACGCTGGGGGTCTCCGTCGCCGTCCTCGCGCTGGTCGGGTGGAACGAGCTGGGTTTGCTCGTCGTGGCCGGTCTTCTCATGGTCGCCGTCCGGCGGGGTCGACCGGGGCTTGTCGCTGTCGCGGGTCTGGCCCTGAGTGCCCCCGTGCCTCTCGCCGCCGAGACCGGCCACCTGGCCCTCCAGATCACCCTGCCGCGCTTGACGCTCTTCTTTCTCAAGGTCGGATCCGTGCTGTTCGGAAGCGGCTATGTGCTCTTGGCATTTCTTCGAGCCGACCTCGTGGAACGGTGGGGCTGGCTCACCGATACACAGCTCATCGACGCGGTCACCGTCGGCCAAGTGACGCCGGGACCAGTGTTCACCACGGCGACCTTCATCGGGTATGTGCTCGCCGGATGGGTCGGGGCGGGTCTCGCGACCCTCGGCATCTTCCTCCCCGGGTTCCTATTTGTAGCCGGCTCACACCCGTTCATTCCGCGGCTCCGCGCCTCCCCCACCATGAGCGCCATCCTTGACGGAGTGGTCGTGGCCTCGCTCGGGCTCATGGCCACCGTCACGTGGACTCTGACACGCGCGGCGATCATCGACGTCCCGACGGCTGGCGTCGCCGTCTTCGCCGCGGTCATACTGTTGAGGTCTGCCACCAACACCACGTGGGTCATCCTGGCCGGTGCGGTATTTGGCGCGGTCTGGCAAGGTCCGGGGCTCTAATCCATCATGGACTGCACTTATGCCCATTTACGAGTTCGGATGTCGAGGATGTCGGAAGAAGACCACGGCCCTGGTTCTGGTGCGTGACCGTATCGATGACGTGCGGTGTGAGCATTGCGGAGGGGGCAACCTCGTCAAGCTGGTGTCGCGCTTCGCGATGCCGAAGTCCGAAGATGCCCGGCTCGACGCATTGTCCGATCCGTCAAACTTCGCCGAGGTCGACGAGAACGATCCAAAGAGCGTGGCGCAGTTTATGAACAAGATGGGACGCGAGATGGGCGAGGACCTGGGCGACGACTTCGAACAAGCGATCGAGCAAGAAATGACCGGGGCGCCGGACGGCGTTGGCGATGGCAGCTTCGGCGGCGCAGACGAGTAGCGAGGCTCCTGTCTCGACCATATAGGGTAATTCGACCTACAATTGTGACTAGCAGTACTAAGGCTGCTTCCAAATCTTTCAGAGTACAGCGGGAGATGGAACAGAACGTCTGCGTGTACTGTCGGAAGCAGCTGACCGCTGTCGAGTGGGTCCCCTTCTGCAGCGAACGGTGTAAGCTGCTGGACCTTCGAAATTGGGTCGACGGCCGATACCGGGTCCCAGGGGAAGCCGCGACGGTACCGGTAGAGGACGACACGGACCCTCAGCGCTGACCGTGGCACAACCCGGACTGGCACCCTAGCAGCCGGTGGTGAAACCGCGGATCGAACCGAGAGCCTCGCGTGGGACAACCGCGCTCGGCCAAAGCAAGCGCGACAAGGGAGTAGATTGGGTATTTTCAACCCCGCTGGATCAAAGCCGAACGGCGTCCCCTTGTGGAATCTAGCGCCGCTCGAATGCGGCGGGGCTTCTACCACCAGCTGCTAGGCGCTGATCAGAAGATTACTCGCGACATACGATATGGCTGATACGCTGACAATCACCGACAACCGCACCGGCAAACAGTACGAGCTCCCGATCACCGACGACACCATCCGAGCAAGCGATCTCCGGCAGATTAAGGTCAACCCAGACGACTTCGGGATGATGTCGTATGACCCCGCCTTTCTCAACACCGCGTCATGTCGGAGTGCGGTCACCTTTATCGATGGCGACAAGGGAATTCTCCGGTATCGCGGTTACCCCATCGAGCAGCTCGCCGAGCGTGGCACGTTCATCGAAACCGCGTATCTCCTCGTCTACGGCAACTTACCCACCTCGACGGAGCTCGCGGAATGGAGAGACGAGCTATCGCAGCACGTCATGCTGCACGAGAACATCAAGAAATTCATGGAAGGCTTTCGCTATGACGCCCATCCCATGGGTATTTTCTTGAGTACCGTTGGGGCGCTCTCCACGTTCTACCCGCTGGCCAAGGACATCGACGACCCGGGGGGCCGGCGCCTCCAGACTATTCGCCTCATCGCGAAGGTGCCGAGTATCGCCGCCTACGCCTTCCGGCACAGCGTTGGGAAACCGTATGTCTATCCAGACAGCGAGCTCAGCTACACCGGAAACTTCCTGAGTCAGCTCTTCAAGCGGACCGAGTCGGTCTACCGTCCCGACCCCGTGCTCGAGCGAGCCTTAGACGTCCTCTTCATCCTGCACGCGGACCACGAGCAAAACTGTAGTACCAGCGCAATGCGCAATAGCGGCAGCTCCAATGCCGACCCGTACGCCTCGCTGGCGGGAGCGGCGGCGGCGCTCTACGGACCGCTCCATGGCGGCGCCAATGAAGCGGTGTTGCGAATGTTGACAAAGATCGGAACGGCCGACCAGGTGCCAGCGTTCGTCGAGCGCATCAAGAATGGCGAGGGCCGTTTAATGGGATTCGGGCACCGGGTCTACAAGTCGTATGACCCTCGCGCGAAGGTCATCAAAGCCACGGCAAACCAGGTATTCGAAGTCACGGGTCGCAACCCGCTCCTGGATGTAGCGCTGGAGCTGGAGCGGATCGCGCTCGAGGACGAGTACTTCGTGTCGCGGAAGCTCTATCCGAATGTGGACTTCTACTCGGGGCTCATCTATCAGGCCATGGGATTCGACCCCGCCATGTTCACCGTGTTGTTCGCCATCGGCCGGACCGCCGGATGGATCGCCCAGTGGGAGGAGCTGCTAAGTGATAAGGGTCGTAAAATCGCGCGACCGCGGCAGATCTATGTTGGCGAACTGACACGCGATTATGTGGAGATGGAAGACCGATAGGGTCTGGTCCTGACGTGCCTGTCCCCCGAGGCCAGGCGGCCTACAAACCGGGACCCGACGCTACGTCGTTCCTCGATAGCTGAGGACGAGGACGGTCACGTCATCGTTCTGAGCCGCACCGGCCGTGAACACCTTGACACTCGTGAACAGGTGCTCGAGCTGTGTTTGCGCATCGCGACCGGATGAGCTCTCGATACTCTTCTCAATACGGGTGTCTTCGAACTCCTCGCCTTCGGGGTTGAGCGCTTCCGACACCCCGTCGGAAAAGGTAACCACAAAGTCGCCCGGTTCCATCGTCACCGTCTCTTGTTCGAACGGCATCCCTTCGAAGAGCCCCAGCGGAACCCCGCCGGTTTCCAGTCGGCGAACACCGTTCGGCCCGACGAGAAACGGCGGATTGTGCCCTGCGTTGCAATACGTGAGGCTTCCGTCTTGACCAAGCTCAGCATAGAAAAGAGTTGCGAAACGCCCCTCGATCGCTCGATGCACGAGGGCTGCATTCACCGTGGTCAGCGCATCAGCGGGACCTGAGGCAATACCACTCTGCGCCACCAGACTGCCCTGCAGGAGCGCGCCCAACAATGCGGCGGGCGGCCCCTTCCCCGACACGTCACCCAAGGCGAAGGCGAACCGGCCGTCCGAGAGGTCAATATACTCAAAAAAATCGCCGCCAATTGACCGACAAGGCAACATCTCCGCCGCCGCGTCGAAAAACGCTCCTCTGCGACTTGGCGTGGGGAGCAATGCCTGCTGAATCTGGGCCGCGGTCGCCATTTCCTGATCAAGACGAGCCTTCTCGACGGCGGCGCGATACAGCTGCGCATTGTCGATCGCAACGGCCGCCTCAGCCGCCAGCGTATCGAGTGTCGCGCGGGTCTCGTTCGACATCAGCGTGCCTTTGCCCCGACTATCGAGATACAGGACGCCGATCCGCCGATCCTCTGATATTGACTCCGCAGACTCGACATACCGAAGCAGTCGCAGGGGTATGCAGAGAACGTTGCGAATCCCCAATGCGACAGTGCCCACGTGCTGATTGGCCAGGTCCCCATCCAGCAGGTCGGCCTCGATCCGGGACTGACCGGTCCGAAACACTTCTTCTGGAATCTTTCGACTGGTCTGAAACTTGTCGCCGGGCAGGGTCACGCGGTCTCGTGAGCGTCCCAGCTTGAACTCGAGCTCCTTGTCCTCGTTGGCGAGCATGATGAAGCCCCGCTCCGCTCCGCCGACGGCGATGGCCGAATCCACCACCAGCGCCAGCACGTCGTCGAGCACCTTACCGGAGCTCAGGGCTCGAAGTCCCTCAAGCAACACCGCGACCTGGTGCATCTCGTTGATGGCCGCGCCATCCGGGCTACTCCCGGCCACTTCGTCTCTCGAAATAAACGTTAACTCCGCTCCCCCGCTGCGTCCCAGCTTGATACGGTCACCATGGGCGAGTTTACGCTGTTTGACCTCCTCGCCATTGACGAACGTCCCATAGCGAGACCCACGGTCGCGGATCTCGCACCGATCCCCGACTGCCACAATCTCGGCATGGTCGCGTGATACCTCGCCGTTCGGGAGACGCAGATCACTGCCTACCCGTCTCCCGATGCTAAACGGGTCTTTCGTAACATCAACAACGCGTTGACCGCTTTGGTCGGTCACCTCGAGCTTGGGTTGGGTCATGGACCTCACGGGACTAAGGACCCAATCAAAAACGACTTGATCATTCTGGCCAACCTATGCCTGACCGTCCTGATTGAGTCCTCCTCATAGACGACGCAGGACCGACCACAATCTTGGTTACCAGTGTCGTCGCTCACAGCAACGGCGGGCACGATCATACTCAACGGTAGCAGGAGGGAATAGCGGAATGTATCTTGAGACCAGCTTCACGTCCCCACCCAGGGCAGCCACTCGAGCCACTGCGGGGGCAGGGTCCAGAGTTCGCCAAACCACCCGAACCGAACCCATGCGGACATCACCGCACCAGCGACCGTCATCACGAAGACGACCCACGGCCAGCGTCGACGGCGCTGCGCAAGCGCGACCGGCTCCCGTCGGCGGGCGGCTGTTGCGGTTCCACAACGGAAACAGATCAACGCATTGTCGGCGATTTCAGTCTGGCAACGGCTACAACGCATGCAACTTACTCGCTACTGTCCTGTATCAGTAATTCGTGGAATAGTCCGGGGCACGACGCCCGACCTGGGAAGGGGTAACGATTGAGCACATCAGGTATGTGTGACCGAGGAGCACCTCCGCCAGACGGGATGCCCCACCATGGCGTTATCTTGTGAATCACTGTTACAGGACACTGGCGGTTCGACGACGGATGTCACGCGAAAGTCGCGCCAGCGCGACCAGGGTGCGCTCGAGCTCGGCACGATACGTCGTCTCGGGAAGTGAGTCCTTGGTCGCCCGCAACTCATCGAGGGCGGTCAGCAACGCCCGCCGCTCGGCGATCAGGGGCGCGAGCACGGGATCATTGATCTCGGGATCGTCTGGCGGTCCGGCGCCAAGATACAGCCTCGCGGCCAACCGCCCGTCCGGTCCAGGTTGTCCGGCCTCACGCCCACGTCGGTCGCCGTTGTCGTCGATCAACGCGCGCTCGGTCGACAAACGTCCCCGGCGCTGATACCACCGACGAACCTGGTCGCTAGCAAACTCAAAAGCTTCCAGCACCGACACCTGACCATTCTTGTCCCGGTCGGCCGCGGGTTCCGTGAACGCCTCGACAAAGAACTGCGGGAACGTGGTGTCAAAACGCTGCACGGGCGATTCCGTGGCGGTCACGACCACGCGGCCAGGCTGAGACAATCGGTCGATAAAGGGAGAGCTGGCGGCGGTGGTGTTCACAAACACGACCTGTCCCCTGAACCGTGTGAGCAGGGTGTCCCAATCGGTCGCCGACAGGTCTGGCCCAACCAGATTGAACTTGGCATCCGTCCCATCGAAGGTGCCATGCCCAATCAACACGACGTAGACCACCGCATCTTGCGGGACCCGCTCGGCCAGCGCGTCCAACGCTTGGAAGACGCCTTCACGCGAAGCTCGCCCTACATCCGGCCCCGGCGTCTCCCCAAGCACGGTCAGGTGCTTCTCGTCGAACCCTGGTTGGTTACGAAGCACGGTCACGAGGTGGGTGCGCCATTGCTCGTGGCGTTCCCGAAAAGGCTCCCCCCCGGATGCGCCGCTGACAATGAGCGCATACTGGTCCTGGCCGGTCGCCGTGACCGTCAGCAGGAGCAACAAAACCCCGGACAGCAACCAGCGGTTCATCGAAGACCCCACCGACGACGAAGTCCCCACTCGGACACCAGCAGCGCGATTAACGCAACCATTACCCACACCGAATCCCACAGGTCGCGGGCCACGGGTGGGGGCTCAGGATCGACGTTCTCTCGGAGCCCGGCAATCAGCTGCTCGATGGCGTTGGGCTCCACCAGCTGTCCCCCCGACGCACGCGCCATGCGGCGGAGCACCGCGTCGTGGCGACGGGGATCGATCAACTCACGCTCGGCACCACCAACCAGCACAGCGGTCTCGGCGACCCCGAGCGAGGTCTCCTCGTCATACCCGGTGACACGGACGTTATAGACACCCGCCGTGTTTGACGACACCTCGAGCCGGTAGTGTCCGGGCTTCCCCGCCACCGGGATGGCGGTATGGGTCTCGGTTTCTCTCCCGGGCTCTTGGACGACCACCTGGACGGTGGCTCCAGCGATCGGTTCAAAGGTATCGTCCGCAACCACGATCTCGACCTGAACCGGATCACCTGCCACCTGCCCACCCCAGGCACGCACCATGACCGGATCTGGAGCATCCGCCGCGAGCCACCGCAGGGTCTGTTTCCAGAACCGTTCATACGTATCATCGCTGGCTGGCGCGAGCATCTGCCACCGCCAGGACGCCTCACCGGCGAAGACCATAGCCCGTCCCCGACCGAATCGATGTACAGCGACAACTGGCGCGTCACCCGACGCGTCGCCCCCCACCGCCAACACGGCGGCGGCCGGCCGGGGCGCCCCCATCCGAGCGATATCGCCCAAGGGCGGCGCCGCATTCCACCGTTCACGGGTATGGTCCGGGGTTGGACCAAGCCGCATGATCGGGTGACGCTCACCCACTGGGGTCACGGTGATCGGTTGCGGCGCTCGGCTGGCGGTCTCCGTCGACACCGTCGAGAGACCTCGTGGACTCAATTCAAGTGGTAGGACCGACTCGAGCGGCGTGTCTCGCAATCCTCCGTCGCCAAATGACCTGGCCCCCATCACCAGCAGCCCCCCACCTCGTTCGGACACGAAGGCTGCAGTCAGCTCAAGGTGTGCCGGACGGAGACGCTGCGGGTCCACATTTCCCAGCACGACGACGTCGTAGTCGAATAGGTCCTCTTCTCTCTCGGGATAGCCAGTAAGAAGCGTCTGGGCGCGCGCCTCGTCCGCCTGAACATAGAACGTACGTTCCCCCCGATCGTTCAATCCCTTCTCGATGACCGCATCGACGACGAACCCGGGATCATCGCGTAGGGTCCGTTTGAGAAAGCTGTGCTCATACCCGGGCCCACCTTCGATCAAGAGCACCCGACGAACCCGCCCCGGCGGCTCGACGAGCACGCGCCGCGTGTTGTTTCCCGCCACCAGTTCCCGTGGGTCGTGAGCAATCTCCACTGAATAGACCACCGGCCGATCGGGTCTCGGCGACACGGCGACCACGGTCTGGGTGACGATCCCATCGCCCCGCGGAACGACCGGGATCACCCGAACGAGCTGTGAGTCCTCAAACACTTGGAGATCGAACGGCTCCAGCCCGAGCCCATGGGTGACCGTTGACACCGCGAGTTCAACAAGCGAGGCCGCCACGCCCGGCTGATCCGCATAGAGGTCGCGTATCTCGCGGTCGCGTGCTATCACCGGCGCACCGAGCCCCAGCGCAAAAATGGGCGGCTGCTCGTCGACCACAGGCTCAGCGCCACTCGTATCGCCCCCATCCGACACCACCACGATCGCTGATACCGACTCATTCGCGTATCGCTCCCGAAGCTGACGGACCGCGCCAGACAGGTCGCTCTGTCGGTCTTCTGGCTCCTTCGTCAAGTCCTCCAGGGGCTCCAGCTCATCGCCAAATCCCCACACATCAACCTGCAGTTGATCGGTCAGGGCCGGGATCAGGGTGTCACGAATCAGGGCGCGCCCAGCATCGATGCGACGCACGCCCGCCACGTCGGCAATCGCCATGCTCCGAGACTGATCCACGAGGACCACCACCAGACCTCGAGCCGCAGCCACCGGCTCATCACGCACGGGCTGGGCGAGCAACAGCAAGATCAGGAGGAAAACGGTCAAACGGAGACCGAACAGAAGCCCCCGGCGGACCCGAGAGAGGGGCACGAGACGAGGGTAGGTAGCCCACGTGACGCCGATGGCGACCAGAACCAAGCAAAGGCCCAGCCACCAGGGAACCGGGGCGGCAAAACGCATCAACGCACTGACCGGGTCATGGTGATCGCGTCGTGGCCAGCGCCCGGTAGTACTCGTCGACGAGCACCCGGTACTGCTCGGGCACCGTATCGGGTATCCCAGCCGCGTATCGATCTCGTAATGCCTGCGACGCCAGCTCACTCGATTGTTCTGCCTCGAACTGCTGGAGCGCGCTTACCAAGTCACGCCGGAGCGAGACCCATTCGCCATAGTCGAGCTTTGATGCCTGTGTGCCCGACGCCGACACGCTGCGCCACTCTTCCGCCCAGCGCTCGAGATGGCGGGCCAACTCCGGGCTGGACCGCTGGAGCGCCTCCAGCAGACCGGGCTGCTGCTCGAGCGGATCGAGGACCTCGGCCTGAAGGCGGCTGGCGGCTCGCATTGCCCCCCCGACACCCAACCGTCCCGAACGCTGACCATTGCGTGCGGACGCGGTTTGAGCGCCCTCACTCGGCTCCCTCCCGCCCGTGGAGGCAGGGCCGGGACGCCCGGGCCTGGAGGACTCCGCGCGTCCCTCGGACTGTGCGCCCGACTCGGACGCCGCGCGTCTCCCCTCTCCGTTCACCTCCCGCTCCAGTTGTTCCAGACGCTCCCGCAGCTCACGCGCGGCCCCGAGCTGCGCCGCACGTCGTTGTTGCACATCGTCACGAGCCAACGCACCTTCCAGCAGTCGGGCCACTGCCGCTAGCTCCTCCGCGAGCGCTTGCTGCTCACCGCGTGCACCAGGCGATGATCCATTCGCCTCCTCGATGTCGTCGTCTGCTCGACGCCCCCGTTCCGCCTCGGCCCGCATTCGACCCGCAATCGCCCCTCGTGCCAAGAGATCGCGCGCCGCCTCCACCTCCGGCGCGCCGCGTATCTGACCCGTGCGGGCAACATCGACCAAGTCGGACATCCCATCGTCGAGTGCGTCGACCCGGTCGGCGAGCGCGTCCTGCTCATCGGCGACCGTATTCTGCGATCGGGTCTCCGGCCCCCCAAGACGTCGTTGCGCCGCAGCCAACCGTTGCGCCTCGAGCTGAAGTTCGCCCAGCCGCCCAACCGCCCCCGCGGTCCCCGCGTCGCGTAGACCTCGCTCAACGCGACGCAACGCCTCAAGAGCCTCTTGTCCATATTCCTGGGCCGTGGACGGGTCCCGGCGACGTAGCCCGCTCATCGAACGCTGCATCTGGTCGGCGACCCGTTGCAGCTCGGCGTTGGCGTTCGACCGGGTCTGGTCCTCAGAGCCAGACGCCCGCGACAGCTGGTCGATCAACTCTTCTAACTGGGCTCGAAGCTCCTGTTGGTCCCTCCGAAGCCGCTCCAACGTGCGTCGTTGCTCATCCGTCATGGCGGCGTCGCGTCGGTTACTCACCTCTCGGTTCAATCGTGCTTGACGCTCGGCGAGCTCACGGAGGCGCCGAAGCGCCTCACTCTCGTTCTCGGTCAAGTCAGGGCCGGGGCGCCGGCTCGTCTCATAGCTCGTCTCTTGTTCACGACGCAGCTCACGATCGAACAAGGCGGATAGGTCGAGCTGCGCCTGTCCCCCCGCGGCGCCGGATCCTTGACTGCGTTGGGTCGAGACCTGTTTTCGCCGTATCGCGGCCTGCGCAGTCAACAACTGGTCCAGCGCCTCCATCTCGTGTGGGAGAGCTTGACCAGTATCATCCGCGCGAAGCGCGGTTTCGGCCGCGGTCATCGCGTCCACCGCCGCGACCATGGCCCGGTTTTCAGCCGCCAGCCCGGTGTCGCCCGCGGCCCGCTGTCGCCCGCGGCCACGCACCCGCTTCGCTGCCCCGGTCGCCGAAAGACGGAGCTCCTGTTGGGCATCGGCAACAGCATCAAGATCGTCGTGCAGCCCGAGTCGGTTCGGGTCCTCGTCGAGACGCCACGTCGCCACGATGATTTGTTTCTGCTGGGCCGCGAGCTTCTGAAGATCCGCGATGTCTTGGGCCATCGCACCTTGACTCTGCGCCTCTTCGAACTCATTGTCGAACCGACGAATCTCCAGAAAGAAAATATCGGACCGCGCCTGCCGCGACTCGTCCCCGAGACCGCCTTCACGCGCCCGCGCGTAGTAGGTAATGAACGCTCCCGCCTCCACGTCAAGCTCTTCGATAAAGAGGGTGCGTGTCCCGGTCACAACCGCGGCCGGGTCGCCCAGCGGAAACGGAAGCGTCTGCTCGGAGCGGCCACTCACTTGATAAACCAGCTCCATCGCCCCCACCTGATAGTCGTCCCAGGCCCGAACGTCAATCGGTACTTCCTCAAGCGGTGTCACCTCGCGGTCAGCGCCGGGACGCTCAATCCGAACGTCTGGTGGCTGGTCTGCGTTCGCGCGGATGACATACTCCGGCTGGGCGGGATTCGTCAGCCCCTGCCGGCTCGTAATCTCGACGTGGTAACTGTCGTTGGATGCGACAACCAACGTCGCACGCCATACGCCAGACTCCAGGGGTGTCAATGGCTCGGTCTGCCCATCCCCGAAGACCAGATAACCGGATGCAAGCGGTATATCCGGGTGTATCGACAGCTGTACGGTCGTCCCGACCGGCGCAAACACGTCACCGCCGTCTTCCTCTACCCGCGCGGCTCGTCCCGTGAACGCCGGATAGGTGTAGGCAACATCGATAGTCCTGACACCCGGTGGCACCAACGCGTCCACTCGGTAGTCGCGGGACGCCACGCCCGCGAGGGCGATGCGATAGGTGAAGTTCCGGTCAACCGCCGGGAACTGGACAAGATAGCCATCCTCGGTCTGACGCATCAGGACATCACGCCGACGGCCACCGTCCATCAGCGAGAGCGTCGGTGCCGTCCGGACACTCTGGTCACCCCCACCGACAAGTCGAGCCCGCACGCGCAATGGCTGTCCTGCGACGAGACGGACATCACCCGGCTCAACCTCGAGCCGGAATTGCGACGGAAACGCATAAACCCAGGCCGTCGAAACCACACGGCTGATCGGAACGACCCCGGTCATCATGACCACGACCAGCGCCCCCACCGCCACACCGGCGCTGCCGACGGCACGGCGGAAACGGCCTCTCGATACCACACGGGTCAGGTCGAGGCCACGGAGACGCTCAACGGCATCGGCAACCACGAGCGGCTGAAAGACCGACCGACGAGCCGCCTCGACCTCGGCCGCGCTCACCACACGATCCTCAAACTCTGGGCACTGCTCTTCCACAAACCGCGCGACCCGGCGATCCGATGGGCGCTCGCGAAGCCCCCATCCCACGCGTATGCCGAAGAGGAGCGCGGCCAGACCGGCGAGAGCCACCGTCCAGAGCATCGGAACATCGGGGAGCGAGGCCCATCGATCCGTGGCGAGTACGACTAGCAGCGCGAGAAGCGCCCCCACCACAACCCGGGCGAGACCACGCATCCACCGCGCGGCCAGCCAGCGACGCCTCACCCGTGCGAGCCCCTGGCGTAGGTCAGCGAGATGTCGTTGAGACATGCCGGTCAATTGTCTCATCGGTCGAAGATCGCGGCAACTCACACAGGATACGTCCCTTAGTGACTTCTTCCGGCGACGAGTCCTTCGACAACCAGCACGACCGCCAGCAGCATGAACGCCACACGCCAGAGCCGTTGGTCAGCGTCGGTCGGTTTCGATTCCCGCCGGTCGCCGGTCGCCGGCCCGGCGACCACACGTCGCGCCCGCTCCTCGAACGCGTCGCTGGACAGCGCAGTTGGGTCGGACTCACGGGTATCGACGTTCACCACCCGCCCCTCACCGTCGGGCCCGGGCGTGTCACTGGCGAGAGCCGAGCCACGACCCACCAAGAGCTCTCGTGTCTGAGACCGTCCCCCGGCGAGATATCGGACCACCTCGTGGAGCCATGGCACAAAGGCGACCCCCCGTGGCAACTCGTTCCACGCCATACCAAGATCCGACCCGAACACGAGCACACGACCATCACCGATCACATGCTCCACGAGCGCTGGACTCCCATCCTCAAACGACATTGCCACCGCGCCGGACCCGACCGTCAGCGTCGTCGTCTGGCGAAAGTGTGACTGGGCTATCACCGGCGCCAATTCCGGTGTCGCACGCATGATCGGGTG
>JAYZGM010000127.1:0-14931 GCA_036336225.1 Acidobacteriota bacterium
ATCGCCCAGCGTGTCGACGGTCATATCCCGGGACATCGACACGACCCGACCCGTCTCGGCCAGCTGCGCTGCCTCGACCCGCTTGGCCGCGGTAATCAGATTGACCGCACCAAGTTGATCGTCCTGGCCCCAACGGCCCCAGTTGGAGAGCTCTTGCATCCAGGTATCGTATTGCTCCTTGGTGACCTCGGCCGTCGACTCTTGCGCTCGCGCGTCCGGTCCCACGATCATTAGGAGCGCTACCAGAACAAGCCAACCCCTCGTATATCGCATCCTCATGCCCTCTCTCCTTCCACACCCTCACACTGGGCCGTGCCGACTCAATTCCGCTCCAGCCGGCTCGCACGCCGACACCCGTCTACGAACCCTTCTGTACATGCCATCCGATACGTCTCAAGTGGAGTCCGCGCGACGACGGAATCCGAGCCCTCCCGCAGCACGATCGCATAGTCGACCAACATGGGTGGCGCCGCGCGTGGGACGTCGACGCCCCCCGCATCAAGATTGAGACAACCGATACGAAAGTCCAGCTCGCACGCACGCCGAAATAGGTCGGTCGCCAACTGGGGTCGCCGCTCCGGTTGCACGAGCAGCGCGTACTCATTGCAGGCCCATCCCGATCCACGTTCGCAGTAGGTGGACACCAGCAGACCGAACTGCCGACAGCCGTGGAGACGACTCTCATGACAGGCTTGTCGCCAGAACGTCACCCACTGTCCACGATGGGTATCGCCGACGCCCCGGGCGGCACTCATCGCCACGAACACAACGATCCACAGCCCCACCTGCAGCATGCGGCGACGTGGGCCCGCGACCGCCGCGGGTATCGGCAGACTGGCCACCGCGCCGGGCGGACCCGAGCGGACGACACGATCGATGCCTCGCACCAGCACGTTCATCACCGGCACCGCGAGCAACTTGTCATAGAAGGTCGGTGCACCGAGAGCGCCCAACACGGCATAGAGTGCGACCACGCTGCACGCGTAGAGCACCCCGAAGAGCACTCGCCCGCGCTCGGTCCGAGGCGAGGTCGAGGGATCGGTGAACAGCAGATGCATACCGAGAAACACGGCAATCGGAATATACGCATCGACGAAATAGAAGGTGCCCACCCATGTGTAGTACGCCAGTCCAAACAAATACATGGTGAGCACGGCCGACATCGTCATCGTGGCGACGCCAAACCGGAGTTGCGCAGGAAGGCTGACCAGGAAGATCAACGCATAGATGTGTGGCGCCTCGTTGAGCGTGGTCGCGATTTCCTGTCCCCAGGTCAGCTCGGTGGTATCGGTCATGATGAGCCCGACCGCACACACCGCGAGGGGAAACGACGATGGATTGAAGATGTGCACCCGTCGTCCATCGCGCTCCCATCGACAAAACTCCTTGACCATGAAGCCGAGGGCGATGGTCGCAAACTGCCACGCGAACCACTCCGCTCGAAACCACAGAAATAAGTTGAGACTGAAGACCACCGGCACCGGGCCGAACCCAAGACGGTAGCGGTCTCGCCGGCTCCATGTCAGCAGCAGATCGAAACCGTAGGCGAACAACAGTTGCGCCCCGAAGAGGTGCACCGCCGCGTACACCTCTCGCCAGTACCATCCCCAATACAGCAGGACCGACAGCTGCGCCGACGCTTGGATGTAGTGTTGTGGTCGCCACGAACCACGGACCGCCAAGACGCGAGACCGTCGGGTCACTTGGCACCCGAGCCAGAGGGTCCAGACCGCCAGCCCGATGGCGGCCCCGAAGACCGCCCATTGCAGGGGCGGCGTCTGGGCGGTGACCGGGAGCAGACCGACTACGGTCAATCCCGTTGCACAACCCAGCGGCAGAAGAAAGGCTAGCGGCACGCTCGCAAGCGACCCCGGCGATCAATCTGGCTCGGTGGGATCTCGGCCGTCCAGTGGCGCACCCGTACCGGACGACCCCATAAACAGCATCTGTCCGCTTGGTAACGTCAGGTCACGTCCGTTCGCGCGACGAGTCCCATCCTTCGAGGCATACCCGTCAACGATGATCTCCATACCGATCGCAATAGTGTCTCGAGTGAACCCACGTCGAAACAGATTGTGGGGGTTACCCCCTTCGACCATCCACCGCTCGGAGTGACCATTCTCACCGGCCACCTCGATGTGGATCCATGCGTGAGGATTGATCCATTCCACCCGCACCACCGTACCCTGCATATGGACAGGCGTGTTCGCGTCGAACTCGGCGGAGAACGCATGGTGCGCCCCCACCGAAGGGGCCCATCCGAAGGCCACCGCACCAACCAGCGTCGCTCCGATCATCCTGGCTCGCATACCCAAGTGCCTCCTCGTCAGTGTCCTGTAAGGACACTACGGGTTCAGATCGTCGCTGGTCGGCCGGCGGGTGATGTCCACCACCAGCGTGCCACCCCGACGCCCGTAGTCGCCTTCCCAATGGGTCACCAGTTGTTCCTTCCGCAGATGCCCGTAGATCAGCTCCTCGACCATCTCCACACAGCGATACTCGAGCACCCGCGGGTGCTCTTCCATTCGACGATAGAGCGGCAACGAGATGGTCCACGGCTCGGTGAACACCTCGGGGTCCTCGATGGTCGCTTCGTATTGCATGTGATAGCGCGTGATCGGCGTATATCGCTCGGTCACCGTCAACGCCTCGCTATGATAGTTTCCGGAACGATCGAACCACGTATCACCGATAAGGTCGGTTACTTCGACGACCAGACTCTCGCCATCCCAGCGCCCGACTGAGTTGCCCATCCAGGCCGGCACCCCACGATTCACGTCGTCGAGATGAATCGTCCGGCCGGCGTTTGAGAAACCGTAGGTCATCATGATCTTGTCCGTCCCTTGGGTGATCTGAAACGGAAACGGCAAATAGGTCGCGCGAGGCACCCCCGGCATCAGACACTTGACCAGCGGATCGCGGGTCACCCCATCGGCGCGGTTCTGCTCACGCTGGGCCAGAGCCTCTGGACGATATGGGATCGTGCCACCCTCGACGACGCCCTGGCTCGGCGGTATCCCGCCCAAGGCGCCCAACGCCAGGACGGGAGCGTGCGGAACGGGGTTGCCATTCGGCACACCGGCATGAAGCATTGCAGCCGCTTGGGCCACCTGCCCCTCGAGGTTATACTCGGCCTCACCAAAGGCCTGCCAGACACCATTGATGTCTGGAACGGTCGTGCCCTCAAGACGAGGAATCATTGTCGGCATCGGGTCGTCATCCGGCGACTGGCTTGCGCCAACCCCAATCAACGCGACCCCGATCACGACCGCCATCACGCCAACACTTCGCCACACTCGCATCACGTTTACCTCGTTGCCGCCTCGGACGTCTTGTCCCGGACCGGTGCCGCCGTCAACCGGGTTCGCATCGGTCGCTCTCGCGTCCACTGATCCCCCGGTGGGCAATGGCCGGGCCGCCCGCGCGAGCGGCCGCCCCAGACCACATGCATCTTGGGGCTACTTCTTCACCCACTTCTGCAGACATCCACCCGAGGGGCTCTGGTCGCACCCGGAGGTCAAGCCGGCAAAGATGTTCCCAGCCTCGTCGGCAGCCATTCCTTCTGGGCGAGTGCCGGGGATAAACGACTGCAAGGAGCCGTCCCGCGCATTGCCGATCCGCACCCCCACTTGCCACCCCGGATTCCGCATGGCCGCGCCACCGCCGTCCGGGGCCACGGATGGTCCAGGAATCTCTGCGCCCGACTCCGAGTCCGCCACGATCAACGTATCATCCGCCAGAATTGTGATACCACTGGGCCGGCCAAAGTGTCGCCATTCATCCACGAAGTTCAGATCCTGATCCAGGATCTGAACCCGATTGTTCGACCGATCCGCGACGAAGAGACGTCCCTGGGAGTCGAACGCGAGCGCGTGTGGGCCCAAGAACTCACCGGGACCAAGCCCGAGCTGGCCGACGGCCCGCACAAACTCGCCATCGGGCGTGATCTCAACAAGCCGATCTCCATCCTGTTGTGCATCGGAGGGGCGAGGCCAATGTCCATCGGCGATGATGATGTTGCCGTTGGGCGCGACCGCGCACGATGTTGGCCCGATAAACGTGTCCTCGCCCGCGGCCGACACCCCTGCCTGGCCCAGACTCATCAGATGCTCCCCATCCTGACTGAACTTGTGAATCTGAAACCCCCTCCCTGCCGTGGACGGGTCATCCCCGAAGGGCCCACTATCACCCGCCCAGAGATTGCCGTCATTGTCCATGCAGAACCCGTGCGCCTGCACGATCATCCCCTCACCAAAACTCTTGGTAATCTCGCCGGCGGCGTTGATGTAGTTGATTGGCGGCTCGGAGCGAAACATCATCCAGGTGCCACCCGTGCCATCTGGGATCAGGCCAATCGCCGCTCCCCACTCCATACCTGGGTTCAACGTCGGCCAGTTTTCGATCAACCGATAGGGGTTGGTCATCGTACTCGTGGGCCGCCGCGACAGCTGCTGCAGCACCGAGGGCTCTTGGGCCGTGGCTGTCCCGGGCAAGGCGACTACGGCCGCCAACCCGAGGCCCGCCGCAGATCTCATCATCGTCGTTCGGGTCATGTCCGCTCCTTCTCACTATTCCCCAGCGCGTCCTACGGTATCGTCACAACAAACTTTTGAACCCGCCGATTCCCTCCGACCTCGGCGGTGTAAACGGTGTTCCTCGAATCGACGGCGATATGGTGCAAATTGGTGAATTGTCCTGGATCGGAGCCCAACGATCCGATCTCACCCACCGTGTCGAGCGTGGCTCGCGTCAAGATCCAGATTTTTCCGTTCCCGAAGTCGTTTGCGAAGATGAATCGCTGCTCCGGGTCGGATGAAAACACGACACGCGCCACGGTGTTCGCCGAGGGACCCGGTCGATTGACAAACCCTTGTCGCAAATACTCGCCCTCGACGGAAAATACTTGAATCCTGCGGTTGCCGCGGTCCGCCACATATACTTCGCCGTCGCGTGAGACACCGATCCCGTGCACGATACCCCATTGGTCCGGTCCCGGTCCTTCTGTCTCGAGGGTCGCGTCAGGATCGGGCGGCGACGGTTGTGGCCCCGCTTCGCCGACCGGGTAGGTATCGACCGGCTCGTTGGCGAACGCCCCCCACTGCCGTTTGTAGGCACCCGTCTCGGCGTCGACGACCCACACCCTTCGGTTCCCATAGCCATCGGCGACAAATACCTCACCGGTAGCGGCATAGACTGCCACATCGGCCGCCTGCCGAGGGCTCTCGGTATCGGCGTTTCCCCCGCTGACGTCATAGCCCCCCAGCTGAAAGAGGAAGCCCCCATCCTGTGTGAACTTGAGCACCATATCGTCCGACCGGTCTGAAACGTTGCCCCCGGCACGAGGGTTGATCCCGGTGATCCAGACATGCCTCTCGTGGTCCACGAAGATTCCGTGCTCGGTGTCCGGCCAGTCGTAGCCCTCTCCCGCGCCGCCCCATCCCTGAACAAATGCCCCCTCGGCATCAAACTCCAGCACCGCCGGCGCCGCGTTCTCCTGCTGCTCTTCCGGGACCGTCCGGGGGCGATGCAGCACCCATACGTGATCACGTCCATCGACCGACACCGAAGTGGGCACCCCCATGACCCAGTCGTTTGGAAGGGCTGGCGGCCAGGCGGTGTCCACCATGTAGCTGGGGACTGCCATGGAATCCGACTCCACGGCGGGGACGCCGGTCTCCACGACATCACCCTCTCCCCCGCCCCCGCAACCCACAAGACCGACCACGCACAAGAGCAAGACGACGTAGTGTCTGTTCATTGCTTCGTCCCTCCACGGCCACACGGCAACCAACCGCCTCCGGCCACGACGGCGTTCCGGGCCATCGCGGTCTGTTCCTCACGCGCAGCCCGAGCCAGACGCAAGGATGAAACATGCTCGCCCGTTGGTCAATCGAGCGCCCTGTCCGTGGGCGAGAACACCACCGCGTCGGGTCACATTTCCTCTTTCTCTGTTCGGAACAAACTGGATGACGCCTTTCATCGGAATCAGTTCGAGCGCTGGGTCGTATAGCCAGAGACGTCCGGCGCTTTCCGCTCCCGCCCTGGGCGGAACGCCATCACCGTTTGTCTTGCAGTGTGTTCGTACGATGCAGACTCTCGGATTCCCCGTCACGGTCGAGGCCGCGCCTACCGGCTTCAATGAAGGGAAACCCGATGTTGCGTCTCCCTCACACCGCCAAGCCAGGAACGACTCCATCACGGTCAGAGTTGACTTGCTCGGCGACTGAGACATAATCGTGCCAATCTGGAGGTTACAAAAATGGGCACACGATTCTGGCTTTCACTGAGCCTGTCGGCACTGATGACAGCGCCGGCTGCCGCGCAGAGCGTACAAAGCGTCCTACAGGCCACCGCGATCGAGATGGGCATGGAGAACTTGTCGTCGATTGAGTACTCCGGCACCGGCTGGCAAGGTCGCGTCGGTCAAAACGTGGCACCCGACCGGGATTGGCCTCGGGTCGAGCTTACCGCCTACACACGGGCGATCGATTTCGACGCGATGTCATCGAGAGAGGAGTTCGTCCGTGAGGGTAGTACTCGCCAGTTCACCAATCTCGTGAGTGGCGACTACGCCTGGACGCTGGACACGCAGGGAGAACCTGTGCCACAACCGGCCTCCGCCGAGTTGCGCCGGCTCGAGATTCTGCTGACCCCGTGGGGATTCATCAAGGGCGCGATGGCACCGGGTGCCAACCCGACCCTGCTCACGCGTAACGAGTACGGAGGTCGGTCGACGGTCATCTCGTTCGTCGCGTTTGGAAAATACCGCGTCAACGGGACGATCAACCCCGATGGCTTGCTGGAACGAACACAAACGTGGGTTCCCAATCCAGTTGTGGGCGACATGTATTACGAGAATGTCTACACCGAGTACCGGGAGGTTGGCGGCGTGCAGATCCCTCGGTTTCACCAGCATCAGGACTACGACGATGGCGCGCACGCGCCCAACGTGAGTGGTGGCGACCACTCGTTCGGCCTCGAAACCGTATCGAGTCTCATGGCCAACGCTGACGCCGCGGTGACGGTGCCGGACAACGTCATGTCCGCCGACATCGAGCCGGTTCGTGTGGAATCACAAGAGGTGGGTGATGGCGTGTGGTTGATCGCAGGGGGCTCGCACCACAGCGTCGCCGTCGAATTCGGCGACCATGTCACCGTCATCGAAGCGCCGCTGAACGAAGCACGCTCACTGGCGGTGATCGGCGAAGTCTACCGACTCATTCCAGACAAGCCGATCAAGTTCATCGTCACCACGCATCATCATTGGGACCACCTGGGGGGACTCCGCGCCTACGTCCACGAGGGTGCCACCGTGGTCACGCACGCGGGGAACAAACCGTATTACCAAGAGGTGCTCCGGGCCGGTCTCTGGACCCTCGAGCCTGACCTCTTCTCACTCCATCCTCCCGAGGAGTGGTCGGAAGGCTATATTTTTGAGACCGTCAACGAGAAATACGTCCTCGCCGACGACACGCGCAGGGTAGAGCTGCACCACGTAACAGGTCTCGCCCACGCGGCGGGAATGCTCATCGCGTATATCCCGGGCGAGAAGATCTTGGTACAAGCCGACCTCTATTTCCCGACAGCGCCGGCCCCCAACGCCAGCGTCCGCTCGCTTCAGCGAAATCTGCAACGCCTGGGTCTCGACGTGGAGACCATCGTTGGTATCCACCAGGCCCCGGCGCCGATGTCGCAGTTCACCGAGTTCGTCAGCGACGGGCAGTAATTCGTCCGAAGAACAGCCTCCTGGCCAAGAGCGGACCTTGGACGACCCGAGCGGTGGGGGTTGGAACGGGATGTGCACACAGTATTCGGCGTGAGACCGGACCGGGGAACGCAGGGGCTGCCAGCAGCTCGGCGCCCAAGCTCGACCTGGCCCGGTCTCCAGGCATCGGTCTCGCAGCCCGTGATGAAGTCACGCGTGGCACCGAAAGGGACGCTGGAGCCTGGCTGACGAGGCGTGCCGCCGGAAATACCGGCAGTCTGTGACGGCGAAGCAACGCCGCTCAGGTACGTTTCAACACGGGTCGTGACATCGGCCCCCTTCCATCCGATAGCCACCCGTGTCCTCCGACGAGACACGAAAAGGTCGCCTGCGCCGCGGCCGAATCAGCCAGCCAGAGGAAGACCAGAGCCAGCGGCGTCGCATGCTTCACGAGAAGTGTTACCCCAAGAAGGGTCTTGCAAACGCTACACGCCTCCGAACCAGTGAAATCCGAAGTCAGAGCTGAGCCCGCCGGTGCCGCGCCGAAGACCGGCAACCGAGTCAACCACTTCGACCGCGCGCACGAACTTGATGTTCTTGTACCCGCACTGCCGCTCCACCCGCAGCCGGAGCGGCGCACCATTGCCGACCGGCAGATCGGCGCCATTCAGTCGATAGGCCAGGATGGTCTGCGGATGGACCACCTCAAACATGTCGATGCTCTCATACCACCCATCCACGGCGTGAAACACCACATAGCGGGCATCCGCGGTTACCCCCCCGGCAGCCTCCAACACGTGCGCGAGTCGTACCCCGGTCCACTCGCCGATGGCCGACCACCCCTGCTCACACACGTGCGCCGTAATCTGGGTCCGCGAGGGCATCCCGACGAGTTCAGCCATCGAGAACGACCGGGGCGCGGCGACCAAGCCTTCGACCGGAAGCGTCCAATCCCTGAACCCCTGCCGGACGTGCTCTTGATATTCCTCACTTTCAGGGTTGGTCTGTCCCCACGTCGGAAAAGACGGCGCGATATCCTCGGGCCCGTACTCCCGGGCCAATGGCTGGTCCGCCTGCGCCCACCGACTCAAACTCATCGTGAACACATCGGCCGCCCCGATCAGGCCCCCACGAACGACCGGCGGGCGCCCAACCTCGGAGCAGCCGGTGGCCAGAGCCCCAAGTGCCGGCACACTCGCTAGCATGCGTCGCCGAGTGATTCGCCGCGGTCGCAAAGACCGTGTTCCACGCTGAGTCATCTCTCCTCCGATACCACGGCGAATCGACCGGTGAACATGGCCCGGATCCGATTGACCGCCCCCGCGAGTACCACTTCCAGGACGTGGATCACGACGAACAGCACGAACACGACAGTGCCGATGGAGTGTAACGTCCGCGCCGACTGCCGGCCTCCAAAGATATCAAGCAGCCACGGCCAGGCGGCGGCGAAGCCCGGTGACTGAGCCAGCCCCGTCAGCAGCATCATCGGAACGAACACAAAGAGCACCAGCAGATACGACAGCCTCTGTATCGCACCGTATGTCGTGGCGGCGGTCCGCGCCGGGTCTTGCCAGCGAAGATGCTGGCGAGCATCAGTCGCTATCGCGGCCATCGTCATCTCGGGACGTGTGAGCCACAAGCGTGTCCGAAGATGCCCCGTCCACAGACTCCATCCAACATAGACCACGCCGTTAACCAAGAACACCCAGGCAAAAGTGAAGTGATAATTTCGCCCCCACATACGGTTACCCAACGCCCCCGCCTCATCCCATGAGAGTCCCCAATCGGAGAGCTTGAACAGGGCTGGGTATCCTTGATAGCCCGTATTCCCCCAATAGAGCTCAGGGAAATCGAGAAAAATGTGGATGCCGCTCAACAACAGATAGCCGCTGGCGATGACATTGATCCAGTGACAGATCCGAACGTTATAGGAGTGGAGCGCGAGCCACTTCCCGACGATCGCTGACATGGGCCTCCGGTGTCACGACAAGAATCTAAGGCGAAGTATGTCGTGCGCGCGACCGTTGTCGCAAGGTTACGGGCCTGTCAGGTAGGGATTGGCACGCCTCGTGTTCGTTGTGGTTAGTCCAGTCCACGCTTGCCCGCCGGGTATCGGCTTCCCAATGGAACGACCGGAACAGCCCGCCGACCGACAGCTCCATCTCAATGCGATCGCCGTTCGGAAAGGAGCCGTTGAGGCTATCTGACCGCCGGTCATCGACCCACGACTGCGCCGCCGGCAACCCGACGAGGACTCCGCCCAACCCATGAGTGGTCACCGGAACGAGCTGTCGCATATGGAAACCGCCAAGATGTGACGCGCTTGACGGAATAGACGGAAGACGAACCCATTCTGCTCATCGTCGGGCAATCCGAGCGACCCGGGTGAGCGTTCGCAGGCGCCGGTGGGAGGCCAGGCCGCGTAAACAGACGCACGTGGGCGCGCGTCTGACAGTAAGATTGGCCGGTTGTCGGATTCACACCATGGCCGGAGGTCAGCGGATCGAGCCTGCGGTGGAGGAATGATGATGTCCCCGTTCACGATTGCGCCGGCCGCGATACTGCTCTTCATGGTCGCCGCTCAGACCGATGCCGGACAGGACGTCCGCGAGTCAAAACACCATCGCTATGAGATTGTCACCGTAGCGGAGGGGTTCGAAGCACCGTGGTCGATGGCCTGGCTACCCAATGGCGACATGCTCGTCACCGAGCGGCCTGGCCGCCTCCGTGTCCTCCGAAACGGGCAACTGCTACGCGAGCCCGTCTCCGGAGTGCCCGACGTCCTGGCCGAGGGCCAGGGTGGCCTGTTCGACGTTCTCCCCCACCCCGACTTCGCGTCGAACCGTCTGCTGTATTTGAGCTTCGCCAAGCCCACGCCAGACGGATCGGCTACGGCCGTCGTGCGTGGTCGATTCGAAGACGACCGTCTGGTCGACGTCGAAGAGGTTTTTGAAGCGGTCGCCCAGGGAGGCGGGCACTACGGCGGACGAATGGCGTTCGACCGGAACCAGTATCTGTTTGTCACGGCGGGTGACCGGATGGTGCCATCCACGGGTGACCTCGAAGCACACCCCGCGCAAGACACAACCAATCACCACGGCGTCGTCGTGCGTTTACACGACGACGGACAAGTGCCGGACGACAACCCATTTGTCGGGCATCCGGGGGTACGTCCAGAAATCTGGAGTTACGGACATCGGAATCCGCAAGGGCTGGTCGTTCATCCGGACACCGGAGACATCTGGACCACGGAGCACGGTCCGCAAGGTGGCGACGAGCTCAACCGCCTCGTGGCCGGAGCCAACTACGGCTGGCCCGTCGTGGGCTACGGCGTCAACTATGGGTCCGGTCTGGCCATTCACGAGGGCACCATGCGCGAGGGTATGATTCCGCCGTCGCATTTCTGGGTGCCGTCGATTGCCACCTCGGGATTGTTGCTCTACACCGGCCAACGGTTCCCCGAGTGGCGCGGCGACCTCTTCGTGGGCGGGCTTTCCGGACAACAGCTGGCGCGGCTCAGTCTCAACGACGACTCTCGTCGGATCGAACAGGAAGAGACGCTTCTCTGGGGCCTCGGCCGGGTCCGTGATGTCCGACAGGGCCCCGACGGCTACATTTACGTGGCGACGGAAGACCGTCGCGGCGGCCTAACCCCCATCGTAAGGCTGGAACCTGCCGCTGACACGAACTAGACCCACCCGTGTTGTCCGGGTCGAATGATGAGTCAAGGAGTCCGACATGAAACGAGGATGGAACTGGAACGGGGCGGTCGCGGCCGCGATGGTCGCGCTGGCGTCTTCAGCGGCGGCTCAATCCGGCCCCTTGGAGACTGGGTGGGGAGCTCCTGATCTGCAGGGGGTCTGGGACTTCCGTACGATCACACCATTCGAGCGTCCTGAAGCGCTCGGCAACCAGGCGTTCCTCACCGAGGAAGAAGCGGCAAGCCAGGAAAGCGGCGTGGTCGACCGGAATCGGCGTCTCTTGGATCGCCCGGCCGAACGTGTGTCGGCCGGCGGCAACGTCGATCGACGAGCGGATGGGACGCCGGGCTTCTACAACAACTTCTGGCTGGACACTGGGATCCGTACGGTCGGCACCCGGCGCACGTCCCTGGTCATCGATCCGCCGAACGGGCGTCTTCCCGCATTGACGACTCTGGGACAGGAACTGGCGGCGCGCGTCTACCCCTTCGATTCCTACACGGACCTTGACGCCGGCGACCGCTGTATCCTGGGTCTCAACGCTGGTCCTCCGATCGTCCCGGCCGCCTACAACCAGAACCTCTTGCTCTTACAGACCCCGGAGCAGGTCGTCCTACTCACAGAGATGGTCCACACCGTTCGTGTCGTTCCGCTGCGCGACCACCGGCGGCTCGACGACGGGATCCAGCAATGGTCCGGTGATGCGCGTGGCTACTGGGACGGAGACACGCTTGTTGTCGAAACGACCAACTTTCTCGAAGACCGGCGGTGGACGACATCGAACCCGATGGGCGCCGTCGGAAACACCAGAGATCTACGTCTCGAGGAACGCTTCACCAGAATCGACGGCAACACGTTGCAGTACGAGTTTACGGTCCACGACCCCGACATCTGGACGACGCCGTGGACCGCCTCGGTTCCGATGCGTCGCAGCGACGAGCCGATCTACGAGTACGCATGCCACGAGGGCAACTACAGCGTACCGAACATCCTCGCCGGCGAGCGAGCACTCGAGGCTGCTAGGTAAACATCCCCAACGTCTGGAACTTGTCGCCAAGCACTGGCTTCGATTCGTCGAGCCCGAGGAACTCTTCGATCAGCGTGGCATAGACACTCCGGAAATCGGTCGTGTGCTGCAAGTTGTCGCCGTAGACGAGCTCTGTCAGGCTGGGCGGTGTGCTGTATTGACCACCATTCACACCGCCCCCGATCACGAACGAGACGTTGGCCGTACCGTGGTCGGTGCCGAGCCCCGTGTTCTCCGGAACACGTCGGCCGAACTCGCTGTGGATCAGCATGGCGACCTCGTCCTGCTTGCCGAGACGCTTCATCTCCTCATAGAAGCCCCACACTGCGTCCGAGCAATACTGCACCTGCCGGTTGTGTGGGCTCTCCTGGTTGACATGGGTGTCGAACAAACTGTTCCGGAGCCGCACGTAGTAGAGCCTCGCCGGGAAGTCGTTCTCGATCAACGCGACGACCTTGTCGAGATCAAGCAAACGGAGGTCCGTATTCCGCCCGCGGTTGTAGTGCTCCCAGGCCTGCTGCACCAACGCCGACGCCTCCTTGGCGCTCTGGTTGACGTCAAGCAAGAACTGATGAACATCGCCTCGAGCGGCCTGCCCGGTCTCGAGCTTTCCAAGAGACGCCCGCTGCGGATGGAACAGGTCGCGACTAAACGTCCGCGGGTCCTCAAACACGACGGGCACGTGCTCGCGCGCACGAACGGCGAGCGACTGTGTCGACGAGATGTTGACCAGATAATTGGGGGTGCCAGTCGGGTCCAGGGCATCAGCCGTCCGCCCATACCAGCCATAGGCTTCCCCACTGTTGGGGGCGCCGGTGTGCCAGAACGAGCTGGACGCGAAATGAGAAAACGAGGGCTGGTCGTAGCCCGCGCCGTGAACGACGGCCAGGTTCCCCTCATCCCAGAGTCGGTGCATCCCCACCATCGAGCGTTGGAACCCGAAGTGGTCATCGACCTTGATGACGTCCTTTTCTCGGACCCCGATCGTCGGACGATGCCGATAGAGCGCGTCATCACCGTACGGGACAAATGTGCTCAAGCCGTCGTAACCACCGAACCACTCAAATACCACCAGAATCTTGCCCTGGGTGGCGGCCAAGGCCTCTGATGTGGCCCGGAACAGCGGTGGCAGTGGACCCAGACCGCCCAACACGCCCAAACCGATTCCCTGCGCCCCGATCTTGAGCGCTTGTCGTCGGGATACCCCAGCGTAATCGCACAGTTTTTTGCTTCGGTTGGTCATGATGAATGCCTGTCTGGTGTCCTAGTCGAGTTGGTACTCCGGGGTGCTCATGATGACATGCGTCACCATGCGCAGGGGATCTTCCATGAAGGTCACGGCCCGACTGAGGTCTGTCGTCCCGAGCTCGTTGTCCAGCAGCGCCACGAGCTCGCTCCGCAGGTCGGCGGTGATCGGCATTCGCAGGAATCGTGCCAGCAATAGGTCCACCGCCTCGGTCGTGGTCGCCACGCCGGAGTCCAAGACGATCGTCGTCAAATCGATGCGAGCCGCACCCCGCGGAGTTGGGATCAGTTTCCGAACCGCTTCGGCCCACGCGCGATACCCGGAGACCCGGGTGTTGAACAGCTCATCTCGCTCCATGAGCGCGAGGTCGAACGCCAACATCTCATCGAGCGAGTCGTCCAGGGCGATCGCCGCACCAAAGTCATACCCTTGACGGAGTCGCTCGCCGACAACACCGTCGCCCCCCCGAGCGAGAAAATTGGGGTCGCGAAAGGCGATGACGTCAGGGAACAGATAATCGAACGCAACGTTGCCGCGCTCTTGGAGAAGTGCCGGTGTAATCCAGGACCGGCCTTGCGCCCACCCCGCGACCGACGGCGGATTCAAGAGATGCTGCCCCAAGGCGATCGCGGTGCTATTGAAATCCGGCACCCCAGGTACGTCTTCGGCACCCAGCTGCTTCAGCATGGTGATGACGTGCTCGACCGGCCCTTTGATATGTGCCCCATAACTCGCTTCGCTGTAGAAATCCCTGGACAGAAACATCGTCGTCAGCAGGGGCCGTAGCTCGTAGTCATGTTCACGGAACACATCGCCGAGTGTCGACGTCAGTTTCGGTGATACGTCCTCACGCACAAAGAAGCGATAGATCTTCGCCGCGATGTACTCAGCGGTCACCGGCTGCTCGAGAATGATGTCGAGCACGTCCACGCCATCGAAGTGGCCCGTGCGGCCCAAGAAGGTCTTGATACCATCGTCGTGCTGAGTGCTATTGACCACGAACTCCAGATTCTCGAAGTTCCAACCGGTGAAGGCGCGCGCCGCCTCCCGAACGTCCTGCTCGGTATAGTTGCCGACACCCATCGTAAAGAGCTCCATCACCTCACGGGCAAAGTTCTCGTTGGCTGCGCCCTTCACATTAACGCCGGCATCGAGGTAGTAGAGCATACCCGGGTCCTTCGCCACGTCGACCACAAGGTCGCTAAACCGACCTGTGGCGTGACGCTCAAACATCTCAATCTGTTTAAGCATC
>JAYZGM010000128.1:0-5503 GCA_036336225.1 Acidobacteriota bacterium
TCCGACACAGCGGCCGTCCAGGCCCTACTCGCGCAGGAGATAGACGTCGATGCCCCAGAACCGGACGGCACGACCGCGCTGCATTGGGCGGCGTATCAGGGAGACGCCGAAATCGCGGCCGTCCTGCTTCGCGCGGGGGCTAGCGCCAACGCACCGAACCGATACGGAGTCACCCCACTGACGCTTGCCGCCGGACGCGGAGACACTGAGGTTGTTCGTGCGTTACTCGATAACGATGCCGACCCGAACACCGCGCTCCCAGAGGGTGAGACAGTCCTGATGGCGGCAGCTCGCGCAGGCAGTGTTGACGTACTACGACTGTTAATCGCTCGCGGTGCGGACATCGACGCTCGTGAGAACTGGCGAGGACAAAGTGCCCTGATGTGGGCGGCCGCAGAAAATCATCCACAGGCGGTGCACACACTGCTCGAACTCGGCGCACAGGTAGACGAGCGCTCGACCTCTGGGTGGACGGCACTGCTCTTCGCTATTAGGGCAGGCCAAGCAGAAGCGGTGCAAGCACTGCTCGAGGCCGGCGCGGATGTCAACGATACAATCCGACCACTCCCCAAGACGGGAACCGACGTTGAGGGCGAGTCTGGACGACGCAGCGCGTCGGATGGCTCCAGCGGCCTGGTAATCGCCGTCGCTAACGGCCATTTCTCGCTGGCCACCTCTCTCGTCACCCACGGAGCGGATGTCGACGCCCATGAACAGGGTTGGACGCCGTTGCATCAGCTCGCGTACACCCGCCGTCCCAACTCTGGCAAAGGCATGCCGCCCGTGCCGCTCATCGATGGCCTCGACACGCTGGGGTTCGCTCAGTTTCTACTGGAGCACGGTGCCGACCCGAACATCCGTCAGACCAGACGACACAGCAACGGCGAGCGCAACTACCTGAACCGCGTTGGGGCAACGCCGTATCTACTCGCGGCCAAACATGCCGACGCGTCGTTGATGCGCCTGTTGGCCGAGCACGGAGCCGACACGCAGCAGGCAACGCAGGGCAACGCATCACCCTTGATGGTCTCGGCCGGCGTCGGCATCTTCAACATCGGAGAAAGCGCAGGCACCAACGAGGAGGCCTTCGAGGCGGTAAAGCTGGCCTACGAGCTGGGGGACACGGATGTGAACCGCGCCGATGACAGAGGCTACACCGCGTTGCACGGTGCGGCGCTACGCGGCGCGAACCCCATCGTTGAGTTCCTGATCGACAAGGGAGCGGATCTACTTCACGAAACAGCCGAAGGGTGGACACCTCTCCGCATCGCGGATGGAGTGCACTACACCGGGACGGTGAAACGCGCGGATCCCACCGCCGCCCTGCTGCGTCAGGTCATGAAAGACCGTGGCATCTACACCACGGAACATGACCGCGACGTCAACAGCGTCGCGGTCGTAGAAGGACGTTGATCGCGAACAACGTCGGGACTTACCGCTGTCTGCAAGCCCCAGCGACCATCCCGACGCTGCTGACGTTGATCCGGTCCCCATTCGGGTCCCGGATGAGAAACCCCTTCACTTCCATTTTGTGTCCGACGTGAGGCGTGGGATCCGGATAGACGTTCACCAGCGTGAACGTCTCGACACCAAGCGGCGTTGTCGCAAGCCCGCTCAATTCTTCCGCATTCGACACGGAGGGGTCCTGCGTCCGGACTGGCGCTGTTGCGTACGAGAGACGCCAACTATTTTCACCCACTGGATCCAGACACCCCACGGCACGCACCATCGCGAAACTTGGAACCTCGCCAGGGCCGTCTTCCGCCTCGATTCGAATGTCCGCGACGTTCTCTAACGTCAGCGCTCGGCCGCCGGCAGGAAACCCGTTCTCCGCAAGAATATACGCGAGGCTCTCCAGATAGGCTTGGTCGTCGAGCGTCGCCGGATCGTCAAACGGCATCAACGTCCGTACGCGTCCAAAGAGCGTTCCCAACGTGCCCTCGCGCCAATCGTCCATGAAGGCGTCATCTGCGAGCGACCGAGCCTCCCCCGCTCCACTGAGATCTGACAGGTGGCACGAACTACAGTGATCGCGGTAGACCAAGCGGCCACGAGATGCCTGCTCAGCGGTGTAGACGCCATCCCAGACGGTAATCGTCCCCGTCTGCCTCGCCAGCAGCAGTGGCGCCACACAGACAACGCCAATCGCTAACACCCATGCACGCATCGTCGACACCAGAGCCACAGGCTAATTCTCAAACGTTCGCTGTAGAAGCTGGTCAACCTCAATCGTCCACAGATTCACACTACCCGACCTGAGGCTGTACACAAGAGAGTCGTCGGACAACCAATCAAAGGCAGTAACCACCCCAATCCCCTCCGTGAGACGGTGCACGTCCCCTGTTCTCACAGATACTACCTGGAGATCCTGAATGTCTTGGGTTCCGTCCGTCGCCGCCAAAAAAGCGATGCTTGTTCCGTCCGGTGACCATCGAGGTGACGTGTCATCACCGGCTTCAACGCTGAGCCTGGTGGCCATCCCGCCGCCGACAGGTGTCACGTAGATATCAAAGCCCTCGCCACCGTGATTCTGATAGGCAATCGTCTCGCCGTCAGGGGAATACTCCGCCTGCGCCGTGTAGCCACCGTCTGTCAACTGCTCCGGCCCCCCACCGCTCACCGACACCCGCCAGATCTGCGATTGAGCATCGTCACCCGATGCTGAAAGATACACGATGGACTGTCCGTCCGGGCTCCAGCGCGGTCGCGACGCTCCCTGCATCGTTAACCGCCGCGCATCGCCTCCCTCCGCAGACACGATCCAGACATCCAATGCCGCGCCCCCCCGATTAGACGAAAACGCCAGTGAACGACCGTCAGGTGACCAAACTGGACCGACGTCTCTCGCTTCGTTGGTCGTTACCTGCCGCACGTCACCCTCGGCATTAGACACGACCCAGAGGTCCGTATTGCCACCACGACTAGATTCAAAAGCCACCCAGGCACCGTCCGGTGACCAGCGTGGGGTCGCTGTCCCACCGGGATTCGTCGTGAGTCGTCGAGGCTCCCCCCCGCCCAGGCCCAAAACATAGATGTCGTCGATTCCACGGCGACCAGACAAGAATGCGACCTGGGTGCCGTCAAACGACGCCACCGGGTCTGACACCTCTCCGTGCTCAGAGACCAGAGCGACCGGGATACCGTTGTCCACAGACACCGACCAGAGATCGGTTCGGCTCTCACTCATACTGAACATGAGCGAAGCACCGTCCGTTGACCAGCGCAAGTGTGCTTGGCCAGCTTTGTCATCGGTGACACGACTCGCGGGACCACCCGAGGCGGGCACAATCCATATATCCGCCTGATCGTCCAAAATCGAATGAAAGGCTATCCATGCACCGTTTGGTGACCACCGGGGTTGGGTGTCATTGCCTGCACCGCTCGTCAAGGGCGTCGGCGAACCACCTTCGACCGGCACAATCCAGACATCAGGATTTCCCGTTCGATTGGAGGTAAAAACGAACAGCCTACCATCGGGCGACCACTCAACTGAGCTCTCGTCGCCCTCGTCATTCGTCACCTGTCTCAGGTCTCCATCAGCAAGCGACGCCACGAAGATGCTCCGTGTCCCTCCATGATCCGAAAGGAACGCAACTCGACTCCCATCGGGCGACCAGCGCCCACGCGACACAGTTCCATGTCTGGTGAGTCGAGTCGACACTCCGTCACCCACGACCACGCTCCACAGATCCGCTTCACCTTCAGTGTTGCGGGTGTAAAGAATTGTCGTTCCGTCCGGAGACCACTGCGGGTCGGCAACAATACCCGGCCCGGACGTAACTCGTGCCGGCTCCCCACCGTCAGCCAGTACCACCCAGACAGTCGTCGACTCCTCGTTGTCAGACACGTATGCGAGCCGGGACCCATCTGGAGACCAGGCTGGAGCAACCAGGAAGTCGTGCGACGGCGTCAGAGGGTTCGGGATTCCACCCTGAACCGGCACCATCCAGAGTTGTGGAGTCCCATTGCGGTCTGACACGAACGCGACCAGCGTGCCGTCTGGCGACAACTCAGCGAACTGGTCCGTCGAGGGGCCAACGGTGAGCTGGGTAGCGACGGGAAGCACAATCTCGCGCGTCGCTGTCGGGTCCGAGTTCAAAGTGGGCGCGGCGCATCCGGACAGGACGACAAGCAACACCACTCCCCACCGGCTTCCACGCCAAGGCCACCTCTGCATCATCATTCGACCGTCCGCACGGTATAGTTCCTCGTAATGCCGAACGTCGCGGACGACATTCCCTCACAATAACTCAAGACAACGGAGCCGGAACTCAGCGTGCCTGCCTTTCGCAAAACTAGCGCCAACGGGGGCCACACGCAAACCGGACACAAGTAGGCACGGAACGCCATTAACCGCGTTGACTTTGATCGGACTTGACAACGGCGGTTTCACAGGTGATCGTGTCTCCCGTTTACGTGGCTAGATGAACGCCCCCTCTCTGTGCATTGAGGTGATACATGATCAAAGTGCCTGTCCCGATGTCATTCGTTCGCCGATGGACGACGTTGCTGGTCACCATCATCGTGTTTGTTCCGGGAACCAGCCTGGCCCAGCGAGGCGCGCGTGGACCGGCCGAACATGCGAACGTTGAACCCATCAACAATCTCCCAAACCCGTACGAAACCGTCCGCGACTGGGGCACCCTGCCGGACGGACGGCGCTGGGGATCAGTCAGCGCAATAAACGTCGACATCGACGGTGTCCACGTCTGGGCAGCAGATCGCTGTGGCGCCAACTCCTGTGCCGAGTCGAACGTCGCCCCAATCGTCAAGCTCGACCCGGCCGGGAACGTGGTACAGGCGATTGGCGCTGAGCTCTTTATGTGGCCCCACGGGATGGACGTCGATGCCGATGGCAACATCTGGATAGCGGATGCCGCGACCGTAGCCGCAACGGGACCATCACCCACCCCTTCAGGCAGAGGGCACACGGTCGTCAAGCTGAGCCCAGACGGTGAGGTCCTCCTTACCCTCGGCACATCTGGCGAGCCTGGGGACCCACCTAACCGCCTCACTCAGCCGAACGACGTGCTCATCGCGCCGGACGTGAGCATTTTTGTCGGAGAGGGGCACGGTGCCCAATTTCTGGACGAAGCCGGCCCGGATGCATTGAGCCGCATCTCAAAATTTGCCCCTGACGGGACCTTCATCAAAAGCTGGGGCTCATGGGGCTACGGCACGGGTGAGTTTCGAGCGCCGCATTCTTTGTCCATGGACTCTCAAGGGCGCTTGTTCGTCGCCGACCGCGGCAACCGCCGGATCCAGATCTTTGACCAAGAGGGAACCCATCTCGACACGTGGTATCAGTTCAGTCGGATCAGCGGACTGTTCATCGATGACAACGACATGCTTTACGCCATCGACTCAGAATCTGACGACAATTACAACCCTGGCTGGCGCAAGGGTCTCCGCGTTGGAAACGCTCGCACGGGGGAAGTTCTGTACTTCGTACCCGAGCATGTATCCGAGCGGCCCTCGGGTATGGGCGGTTACGGATCGATGG
>JAYZGM010000129.1:0-18625 GCA_036336225.1 Acidobacteriota bacterium
CTGCGAGAGTGAGAGCGCTGCCGGTGGCGTCAAGACGCGCCGTCCGTCCCACCCGGTGCACGTAGGTATCCCGGTTGGGCGGTACCTCAAAATTCACGACGTATTTGATCCCGTCGATATCGAGGCCTCGGGCGGCCACGTCAGTGGCCACGAGTACTCGATACCGACCGCTACGGAATCCGCCGACCGCGGCCATCCGGAGTGGTTGTGACCGGTCGGCGTGTAACGACGTGGCCTTGATCCCAGCGCTCGATAAGGCGCGGGCCAGTCGTTCGGTGCCACGCTTGGTATTGACGAAAACCAGCACCGATCCTGACGATTTTCCAAGAAACGATGTCAGCCAGGCAGTCTTCCGAGACGAGGGCATCTGCTCCACAGCGTGTGAAATACCGTCGGCTGGTTTCCCCCGCTGACCGATCTGCACATACGCTGGGTCATTTGCGAGCTCCTTCAACGGAGTTAGCACCCAGTCTGGAATAGTCGCGGAAAACAGTAAGGTCTGTCGTCGTGACGCGTCGGTGGAGGCATTCGCCGGCATACTGGCGACGATCCGTCGCACATCCGGCCAGAATCCCATGTCCAGCATCCGATCGGCCTCGTCGAGAATCAGCGTATCGAGCTGATCGAACGAGGGGAGTCCGCTCCGCAGGTGGTCGAGCAGCCGACCCGGCGTGGCCACGATTACGTCGATCCCCGCGGTCAGTGCCTGTGCCTGCGGACCGATCGGCGTGCCTCCGAACACGGCGGCACTCGTCAACCCCGTGTAATAGACGAATCCTTGGAGGTCGTCTTCGATCTGCACGACTAGCTCGCGGGTAGGGGCCAATACCAGCACGCGGACCGGCCTCGGCGCCACCGAGCCAGGGGCCGGCATCTGCTTGACGAGTCGGTCCAACACCGGTAACAGGTAGGCAGCCGTCTTGCCGCTCCCTGTTTCGGCGCTGGCGATGACATCTCGCCCGGACCGGACAAGCTGAAACACCGCTGACTGGATCGGAGTGGCCTTCGTGAAGCCCCGGTCACGCACGCCGTCGGCCAAGGTCGGGTCGAGCCTGAGTTCGTCGAACGGAACTGGAACCGCATCTACGACCGCGGCCGGCAAGACCAGTTTAGCCGAGGGCGCCATAAAGTCTTTGGCCGACGGTTTGGTGCGTCGTGTCCGCGAGCCGGCCGGACGCCGGGGGCGTCGGGGCCGTTGTCTTGTGTCAGAATCCAAAATAATTAGGACCCAGGTCCTGAGGGCCCTTAGCGGGCTCGGAAGGTGATGATGCCGCGTACGGGATCGTAGGGAGAGACGCCGACGGTTACGCGGTCGCCAGGCACGACCTTGATGCGAAACCGGCGCATGCGCCCACTGAGTTGGGCTAGCACTTCGTGTCCTGCGTCACACTGCACTCGGTAGAGCCCGCCACTGTGAACTGCGCTGACGGTGCCTTGTACGTCGATCAGATCGTCCTTTGCCACACGCCTCCTAAATCGCGTCCGACAGCCGGGAAACATCGAAACCCAGCCGCGAATTCCTAGATGCAGTCTTTCACATTGGCCCGTCGTTTGCAAAAGGCGTCACAAGGCGTTGACGGCCTGCTCGAGTCGGGCTGTCATCGCGTGATAGTCCGTCCCCGTCAAACGCATCTGCGGACCGAATCGGACCTGCACTCGTCCCGGGCGGGCCATTCGTTGTCCCGGACCCAGCACCCGGTCGACGCCCCGTAATCGTACGGGGACAACCGGGACCTCAAGTCGGGCGGCGAGCATCGTGGTCCCCGGCTGAAACGGCTCAATGGCGTCTCCGAGCGTGCGTCGCCCTTCGGGGAAGATGATGAGGGAGTTGCCGGCGCCGATGAGCTCACCGGCGTAGCGTAGGGCCTCCCGCGTGCCAGCCTCGCGCTGGGGGAGTGGGAAGGCGTTGTAGAACGTTGTGGAGAGATAGTAGTTGACGCGGTTTGTGATTCGTTCGACAACGCCGTGACGCCCGGGGTGGAAGTGCGCGGAAAAGAACTCCTTCGCCATCGCCGTCACGACGCGATAGCGATGACTCGGGGGCAGGGCGGCCAGGATGACGGATGGATCGATAAAGCTTTGGTGATTCGCGGCGAACACAACGGGTCCACGAACGGTGGCGACGTGCTCGAGCCCGCTCACGTGAATCCAGGCAAAGAGCCGGGTCAGCGGAAGCAGCCAGAGCGCCAGCGCCGCTCGCCGAGCCCCACGTACGACCCACGACTGGTTCCACCGTGGTGCTGGGTAGTCGACGGTTTCGGCTCGGGTGGGCGCAGACGGTCCGGTGACAAGCGCCTCGAGCTCGGCGACCGTTCCCGCTTCTCCCACGGCGCGCTCATCGACCGTGACATCGAGCTCATGTTCCAACACCATTATCAGCTCAACGCGTTCGAGTGAGCTTAGCCCGAGCTCGTCGAGCCGGGCATCCTGAGCCACCGGACCTCCGGCGACCCGTTCGAGAATCGACGTGACCGACCGGGTGTGACCGGTCGTTGGTGTATTGGTCGGACTGGCCCCCTGGGTGGCCCACTCCTTGATCGTGCGGCGCATTAGCTTCTGGGTCCCTTCAGTGCGCGGGAGTCGGTCGCCGGGCCAGATGAGCACCTCGCGCACCCGTTGGTGGTCGGCAAGTGCCCGATTGGCCACGCTCGCGATCTGCCGCGGTGCGGTAGGGGTGTCCAGCACCACGACGGCGTGAACCCGCTCGCTCCCTTCACGCGGCACTCCGACCACGGCCGATTCCCTGACGCCGGGCACGGTGTCCACAACCCGTTCGACATCTTCTGGAAAGACGTTCAGTCCCTCGGCGGTGACGATCATCTCCTTCTTACGCCCGTGCACGTGGAGCCGGCCGGCCTCATCGAGGGTGCCAAGATCGCCCGTGTGAAACCAACCGTCCTCGAATACCGGGGCTGCGTCGTCATCGACGCCGAAGTAGCCGGTGGTCACGTTCTCGCCCTTCACGAGAATCTCGCCGTCGTCGGCGATTCGCACCTGCACCCCCCCGATCGGGGTGCCGACGCTGCCCCGCTGGGTCCGAAACGGATGATTGAGCGTCACGATCGGGGCGGTCTCGGTGAGGCCATACCCCTGTACGACAAGAAAGCCGAGCCGTTGCCAGAACGCCTCGAGATCAGGATCAAGTGGCGCCGCGCCCACGATAAAACACCAGAATTTCATGCCGAAGAGACGATGGGCCTGTCGATAACGCCACCAGCGACGGGTCACGTGGGGGTGATCTGCCGGCGTCTCTGCTACTTCCGGGGCCAGCCGCACCACATGCTCACGCAGGACGTCTAGAATCTTTGGAACGCACACCAGAACCGATATTTTTCGCCGACGAATCTGCTCCACGATGGCGTGCGGGCTATACCCTTTCATGAACACACACACACCCGGGAGCATCGGCGGAATAAAGGTGCCAAGGGCCTGCCCGAACATATGACTGAGTGGCAGGAGGTTGAGAAACCGTAGTGGAAAGAACGGACGACCGTATTTGCGATACTTCGAGACCTCCCGTTCGACCGGGACGATATTTGCCAGTACGTTCCGATGGGTGATCACGACGCCTTTTGGATCAGAGGTTGCCCCCGATGTAAAGATGATCTCGGCGGTATCGTCGCGGTTCGTCGCATGTGGGACATGCTCGGGTGCCGGTGTGCCGGGAAAAGTGGCCTCGCCGCCCAACTCCGCCAGTCGCCAGGTTTCGAGGTCTTCGAGGTTGATCTCCGCAACCTCGTCCCCGACCAAGAGCAGACGGGCGTTGACCGTGCGTCCGACCGATGCCAGAAACTCGATCGAGGTGCGATAGTCGATCGGGACCACGACGGCGCCTCTGAGCAGGCAGCCCCAGAACGCCATGATCCACTCGGGACGGTTTTCGCCCCAAAAAAGTACCGTGTCGCCGGCCACGACGCCCGCCGAGTCAAGACGATTCGCAAAGGCGAGAGCAGCGTGACGGACCGCATCGTAGCTGTAGCGACGCACCCGATAGCCATCGTCATGGATAAAGAACTCGGTCGGCGATCGCACGCGATCGTCAAAATAGTCGAGCAATGTCTCCCGCGTCATGGGCGAATTATGAGGGATGAAGGGAAGGGTGGTCTTCGTTCGGGCTTATGAAGAAACTCTTTGTTCAGGGTGATGAAGCGGGCCCCATGCTCTTCGTGCGAGGGTCCTGCGTGCGCTTCTCTTGGAGTGATAGGTGGGTGCGGAGGAAGTCCAGGGTGCGCTGCCAGGCCTGGGCGCTTGCAGATCGGTTGACACTTCCGCGGGTGTCCTGGGCTCGTAGGAAGCCGTGCCCGGCGCCGGGGAAAATCTCGATTTCGAACCGTTTTCCGTATCGAGTCATCTCGCGGGTGGCGGTCTCGATGGTGGCATTCACCTCCGCATCGTCCTCGCCGTAGAGGCCCAGCACGGGGGTCTCCAGGCGGTGATACTCAGCTGTGTCCGGTGGCGAGCTTCCGTAATACACCACCGCGGCCTCCAGGTTGGTCCGATCGAGAGCGAATGCGAAGCCCGTCGAGCCTCCCCAGGAGAACCCAACCACCGCCACCTGCCCGGTCGCGCCGGGAACAGTTGTTGCGAAGTCGCTGACCGCCCCCAGACGGGCCAGTGCCTCGTCAGGGTCGAGTCCTCGAATCAGCCGAACCACTTCGTCCCGGCTGACAACTGATCTGGTGCCACCTCCACCAGGTCCCAACCCGGACAGGAGGTCGGGAACTACCGCCACGTAGCCTGCTTCGGCCAGCCGGTCCGCGACCGCTCGTACCCAGTCCGTGAGGCCAAAGATCTCGTGCACGACCAGCACCACCGGGTGGGAACCGGACCGTTGCGGTCGGACAATCCAGGTGGCAATGGGGTCGCCCCCAGCTCGCTCGATCTCGACCCACTCCCCCCGGCGTGGAGAGCCAGCAAGCGCCTCGGCGGCGTCCGTCTCCGCCGGAGGCAACGTGACCACGGTCGTCGCATCGTCAGCAGACTCTCCCTCCCGCGTCGTCCCGGGGGAACTCGCACAGCTACCCGTGGCCAGCGCAATGAGCACCGCGGCCCACCACGAACCAGGGCTGTGTGTCATGTCAGACTCCTACCGTCGATGCGCACCAAGGCGCGCGAAAGACCATGGTCCCGGTCTGAGAGTTCTCTATCGCTCCCGAACGGTGAGCGCCAGACCGTCCCGTACGAAGAGCGCTTCATCACCCAGAACGAGGAGTTGTGTACTACTCCAGAACGACGTGCGCTCTATCGCACAGAGATCCCTATATTCCCCGCCAGCAACGTTATGCGTGGCGACGTTGGTTGCTCGCCAAGCTGTGGCAGCGGGCTAATCGCGTAAAAGCGGAGGTCGAGCGACAACGCCAGATTCGGTTTCACGAACCACCGCGCGCCACCACCGTAGTTGAGGGTGCCGGCGCGACGCTGTTCCGGAATGGTCGGTTGTTGCTCGTAGACCGTGAGTCGTGACGTGCCAAGTCCGGCGCTGAGATAGCTCCAGCCATTTCGATGCCCGAAGTTGAACGAGAGCTGGGGCGAGAAGGCCGTGAATCGAGTGTTCACCGTCGGCCCAAGCGGGTCCAGGTCGTCGTCGCCCGGCGTGAGACTGGTGGCCGCGAACAGTGCCGATCCGCCCAGGCCGAACGTGATCGCCTTCCACCGATACAGGTAGACGTGTCCGCCGATATCGAGCGCGTAGCTTGCCCCGGCGAGCTGGTCTGCTCGGAGGCCGTGTGGTGCCGCAAGCGCCTCGTCCGAGCCCAAGGTCATCATCGAGCCTCGAAGGTCGATGACATACGAGTCGATGGGCTCCAGAGTCTGGGCCCGCGCGTTTCCGGCGAGCGTCAGGAGGAACGACGTGGCGAGAATGACAGCGCGCGGGGGCCGCGCGAGAGCCGACGACATCACGCATCAGTATACGGCCCGCATATACTGCCGACATGCTGCTGGTGCCGGTGTCCGAGATCGAGGCGGCCGCTCGGCGGGTCGAAGGTGTGGCCCGCCGCACCCCACTCCTGTCGCTGCCGGTCGATAGCCCGACACCGGTGTTCGCGAAATGTGAGAACCTCCAGGCGGTCGGTGCCTTCAAGATTCGCGGGGCGTACAACTTCATTGCCCAGCTCGACCCCGAGGCGCGTGCACGTGGCGTGATCACCTACTCGTCGGGCAATCATGCCCAGGCGGTTGCAATGGCTGCCGCTCGGGTGCGGGTGCCGGCTGTGGTCGTCATGCCCACCACCGCTCCGGCGATCAAGGTCGAGGGGGCGCGTGCGCTGGGAGCGGGGGTGGTCTTCGAGGGCACGACTTCGGTCGAGCGCAAACAACGCGCTGAGGACATCGCCCAGCAACGTCAGCTCCAGATGGTGCCCCCCTTCGACCATCCTCGCATCATTGCCGGTCAGGGCACCGTCGGTTTGGAGATTCTCGCCGACTGTCCGGAGGTCGGTCGGATTGTGGTGCCGGTGGGTGGGGGCGGCCTGGTCGCCGGGATCGCGGCGGCCGTCAAGCAGCAGCGGCCCGACGTCCAACTGATTGGGGTCGAGCCACGTGGCGCGGCCAAGATGACCGCTTCGCTTCGCGCTGGCCATCCGGTCACGCTCTCCGAGGTGGCCAGCGTCGCCGATGGCTTGCTACCGGTCCGTCCCGGCGAGCTCACCTTTGCGCATGTGCGCGACCTCGTGGACGAGGTCAACCTCGTTGACGACGACGCGATCATCGGGGCCGTGCTCTGGCTGTTCCAGCGAGCCAAACTTGTCGTCGAGACCAGTGGAGCTGCGACCCTCGCCTGGCTCATGGCGAACCTCGAGTCGGTGACGACCGGCACCACCGTCGTCGTCCTCAGTGGCGGCAACCTCGGTCTAGATACCCTGTCTGACCTTGCGTCGAGACACGCTGTCCACGAGGCCCCTTTCAGGGACGGTCGCGGATCAGCGGTGCAGTGAGCGTGACGGCGGCCCCGGGCCGCGAGGGTCGGCCGTTGGCCCTTGCCGCTTACCGAGCACCCACGCTCAGCTGCCGCCACCAATCAGTGCCCGCGCCGCCACCAGCGCCTCATCCACCGAGGTGACCGTCCCGTCGAGCTGTTGCTCGTACACGGCTTTCAGAATACGGCCAATCTCGGGACCCGGGCTCAGACCGAGTGGGAGCACGTGACGACCCATGAGGAGCGGTACGGGGGCGGCATGCTCGACTCCAAGGGCGCGGGCCCGTTCCAGGAACCAGTCAATCGCGCTACAGTCGAACGTCCCGGTGCGACCCAAACAGTCTGACTTGGCCAGACGCGCCAGCAGTTCGAGATCCACTTTCCTGGCAAGTCGTCGAAACGCCCCGTCGCCGACCGGGCTCACGCTCTGACGCCACATACCTGGCTTGAGGTGTTGCGCGACCAAGCCGACCACCTGTGCTCGCACGTCGTAGCCCTGGAGAGTGTGGATATTTAGTCGGTCCAGGAGGGCATGAGTAGGGGGCACCCCTGCTTCCTCATGTCCGCGCGATCGGATACGTCCGTCGAGAAACGCCGTGGTGGCCGGTTTGCCGAGGTCATGGCAGACCGCCCCCAGCATGACCGCCACTTGCTTGGGGTAGTCTAGGTCATCGATACGGAGTCGTGCCTCGTCGATGACCATCAGCGTGTGCACCCACACGTCTCCCTCAGGGTGCCATTCCGGTTCCTGCTCGCACCCGACGAGGGTTTCGAGCTCCGGAAAGAGTTGCTGGACGACACGGAGCTCCCTGGCGAGTGTGAACCCTCGCGATGGTCGGTCCGCTTGCAGGAGCAGCTTCTCGAGCTCGCCCCAGACCCGCTCAGCGGGAAGGTCGTCGAGCGGGGTGTCGCGACAGATGCGGGTGGTCGTCTCGTCGAGGGTGAGCTCGAATCGTGCCGCCAACTGAAGCGCGCGCAGTACTCGGAGACTGTCGTCTCCGAACGTCGTCGGGTCGACGACACGCAGACGGCGTCGGTTCAGATCGGCGCGGCCCTCGAAGGGGTCCAGGTATGTCTCGCGCTCCGGATCCCACGCGATCGCGTTAATCGTGAAGTCACGCCGGCGTGCCGCATCCTCAGGCGACATCGAGGGGTCACCGGTGACGACAAATCCCCGATGCCCCCGCCCTTGTTTCGATTCACGCCGTGGGAGCGAGACGTCGACGCCACCGATCTTGTAGACCGTGAAGCTCTCGCCGACCGCATTGACCGTGCCCAGCGGTTCGAGGAGCTGGCGGAGTCGGGTGGCGTCGACCCCGTACACTTCAAGGTCGAGGTCTTTCGAGCGGCGACCGAGTAGCCGGTCACGGACCCAGCCGCCGACAAAGAGGGCTCGCCCTCCAGCGGTTTGTACCCGGCGTGCGATCGTTGACGCTAGTTCAAGCTCCGTCATTTCGCCAGTCGGAATCCGTAGTCGGTATAGCGAAACGAGGGGTCGAGACTGCTTCGCGCGGCCGTACGGTTCATGGTGATCGCGTGACGCCAGGCGCCACCGCGGGAGGCTTTCCGTCGGCCCTCTGCTGGGCCGACCGGATTGACTCGGGGACTCGTGAGATAGAAGTCGCGCCCGTGCCAGTTGGCGCACCATTCGTGAATGTTGCCCGCAATGCCATACAGACCGAATCCGTTTGGTGTCCCGAGTGTTACCGGCCAGGGACCTTCGAGTGGGCCTCGACCCTGCTCGGGGACCCATCCCGGAATCTTGTCACCCCACGGGTAGTGCTGGCCCTCGGCTCCCCCGCGGGCGGCTCGCTCCCACTCTGCTTCGGTGGGGAGACGAACCCAGGGCTCGCGTTGCGAGCGCCAGCCACAGTAATTTACCGCGTCATGCCAGCTCACCCCGACCACCGGGAGGTCGTCTCCTGCGAACCGAGGGTCGTGCCAGTCGCGAGGAGACTCGTGCCCAGTGTCCTCCAGGAACACCCTATACTCACGACGCGTCACCGGGTATCGGGCCAGCTGAAACCGTCCGAGCCAGACTTTGTGTGGGGGACGCTCGGCCGGCTGGCCATCGTCGCTGCCCATCACGAACCAGCCGGGCGGAATGGTGACGAACACGGACGAGGATACGGTCATCCGAGAGATCTTGCCATGGCGCCGGTCGGTCGATCGGGTAACGCTGATATCATTGAAGGTCGTGCTGTGTCTGTCCTTAGGGTCCATGCGGGCCCTTAGGCCGTTCTCGATCCTCGCATGCGAACCACGAGGCTTCATCTCCGTATTCCGGTGCTGTTCGTCAGTTTCGCGCTGACGTCTTCCGGGTGTTCGCTTCGGTCGATGGCCGTAAACGCAATTGTCCCGGTGCTGGCCGACCCAGCCGTGTATCTCTCCGAGGAGGACCCCGAGCTTGTAAGGGAGGCACTTCCGTTTCTGCTGAAGACGATCGAATCGATCATTCAGTCCACTCCGGATCAAGACGAGGCACTCGTCTTTGCCTGCACCGGGTTCACCTTGTATGGCAATACCTTTCTCCAGGGCGACGCCGACGAGGCGAATTGGGAAGGGGATTACGACCGCGAGCTCGAGCTTCGGGCGCGTACCTGGCGTATCTTTGTTCGGGCACGCGACTACTGTTTGCGGAGTCTAGAGCTCAAATATGTCGGGATTAGCGAGGCGCTGAGACAAGACCCGGTCACTGCGCTCGCGGACACCGAGGTCGAGGATGTCGAGGTGTTGTTTTTGTTGAGCGCCGCCTGGGGGCTGGCCATCTCCAATGCCCTCGACCGTCCGGAGCTTGTTGCCGATCTTCCAGCGGTGCGTGCGTTGCTGGAGCGGGCGCTGGAGCTCGACGAGGACTATGAACGGGGGTCGATCCACGGCGCGCTCATAACTGTGGAATCGCTTCCCGAACCGCTGGGGGGTTCTCCCGAACGCGCTCGCGAGCACTTCGAGCGCGCGGTCGAGCTGTCGGATGGGCTTGATGTGGCACCCTATGTCACCTTCGCGCTTGGCGTGACCGTGCCCGCCGAGGATCGCGCTGAGTTTGAACGGTTGCTGGAACAGGCGTTGGCGATCGATCCTGACGACGACCTGAGTCTGCGTTTGCTCAATGTCGTGAATCAACGCCGCGCCCAGTTACTCCTCGATCGGGTCGACGATCTGTTTTTTGAATAAAGGAGGCCGTGTTCATGAGATCCCGTGCTTGGGTCATCGCGGTGGCGCTGATGCTGGCGCCGGTGGTGCTATTCGCGCAGCGTGGCACCCGCATACAACTGGGGTCGGCGCTCCCCGCCAACTCCGTGTGGGACCGGTCGCTGAAGGAGATGGCCGTTGAGTGGCGGGATGAGACCGACGGGCGGGTTCAGCTCCGTGTGCAGAGTGGTGCGTTCCGCGACGAGGCGGCGTTGGCACGTCGGTTGAAGCGGGGGAGACCCCAGGCTGCCGTGTTTGGCTTGCCAGGCGACATCCACGAAGCGTTCAACGTGCTGACCATCCCGTTCTTTTTCGAGTCGGATGAGGAAGTATTTCATGTCGTCGAGAAGCTCACCCCGACGTTTGAACGGGTGTTGGCTGACGAAGGGCTAGTGTTGCTCAACTGGGGGCACGCGGGATGGGCGCACTTTTTCACCGAGAACCGGGTGGAGACGCTCGACCAGCTCAAGCAGACCAAGCTGTACACCGCAGCCGGGGACGACAAGATGCTGCAGTGGTACAAGGAAAACGGCTTCGATCCAGCACCGTTGGCCTATAGCGACGTGCTACTCGGGCTCAACACCGGGCTTATCAACGCGCACCCCAGTCCTCCCTATGTTGCGCTGCTCTTCCAGTGGTATGACAAGACGCCGTTCATGCTCGATGTGCCACTCGCGCCGGTGCTTGGGATCACGGTGGTCGCCGAGCGCACGTGGAGTCGGATCGACGAGTCGGATCAGGCCGTGCTGCGCACCTCAGCGAAACGGCTCGAACAAGGGTTGCTCCAGGACGTTCTGGCCCAAGAGCGCGATTCCATCGAGCAGATGAAACAACGCGGGCTCACCGTGGTCGAGTTCGACGACGCGACGAAGGCATCATTCCGAGCCGTCGCCGACGAGCTTACCGTTTCGTGGCGCGGCAACATGATTCCGGCCTCCGTCTACGACCAAGCAGTTCGCGAGCGCAACGCGTTTCGCGCGGTCAACTGAGGACCCTGACCAAAATAAAGGTACCAATCTGGCCGCAGATGCATCCCGACCCGCCGCGTTGCTCGTCGGCTGAATACTCCCGGTATTCACCCTCTTCACACCTTTCGGGCCAGGCGCCTCGACACCCAGCAGTTGGCAACTCTATTTCGGTCAGGGGCCTAAGGCTCGAAGGCTCTGAAGTCGTTTCGAGGTTCGCCGTTCTGAGGCGTCTTCATGGGTGACACCGTTTCCACCGTCAAGAGTGGTTGGTCGCCCGTCGGGCGGTTTCTGCAACAAGGTGAGGAACTGGTGGCCAGTGTTGCGCTGGCCGCGATGGTGCTCCTGCCGCTTGCCGAAATCGTGGTTCGGCCGATCTTCTCCGGGGGGATTCCGGGCTCGATTCCGTTTGTTCAACACCTCACCTTGTGGGTCGGTTTTCTCGGTGCGGCCATCGCCGCGCGCGACGGGAAGCTGATCGCCCTGGCGACGGCGACCTTCATCCCGGAAGGCCGCGCCCGGCATGCCACCCAGGTGTTCGCCGCGTGTGTCGGGGCGGTCGTCTCCATGATTCTGGCCGCGGGTGCCTATGACCTGATGCGGCTTGATATGGAGGACGGTACCGTCATCGCGGCGGGGGTCAAGGTCTGGGTGGCGCAGCTCGTGCTGCCTGTGTCGTTCGCGGTCATTGGGAGCCGTTTGGTCTGGCGAGCGTCTCCGACCTGGGCCGGTCGGGCCGTGGCGGGGGTTGGGTTGGTCGTCGGTCTCTGGTTGGGTGTGACCGAAGGGGTGCTCGAGGCCGTCCCCCGGTGGCCATTGATCTCGTTGGTCCTCGCGGCCGCCGTCCTCGGCGCCCCGATCTTCACGATCTTGGGTGGAGCGGCCGTGTTTCTCTACATGGGTGAGGGTAATCTCCCCGTGTTGGTCAGCATCGAGACCTACGCGTTGGCGATTCAGCCCCACCTGCCCGCGATTCCGCTCTTCACACTCGCCGGCTTTATCCTGGCTCAGGGTCAGGCGTCGGAGCGTCTGCTGCGAGTGTTTCGGGCCGCGGTGGGATGGATTCCCGGTGGCACCGCGATCGTCTGTGTCGTGTTGTGCGCCTTCTTCACCGTGTTCACCGGTGGCTCAGGTGTCACGATTCTGGCGCTTGGCGGCCTCTTGTTCCCCGCGCTGTTGAAAGATGGGTATCGGGACCGCTTTTCGTTGGGCCTGCTGACCGCCTCTGGCTCGCTGGGACTGCTCTTTCCGCCCGCGATGCCACTCATCCTCTATGCGATCGTGGCGCAGGTCGCACCTGACGATCTTTTTGTTGCCGGTATCTTGCCTGGGATGTTGCTGGTCGTTCTCACCGCGGCGTGGGGTGTGCGAGAAGGGGTCACCACCGGTGCCGGACGCCATGGTTTTGAAGGACGCGAGCTCAAGGCGGCACTGTGGAGCGGGAAGTGGGAGCTGAGTATTCCCTTCGTGGTGCTTGGGGTCCTGTTTAGCGGATATGCGACGCTGGTCGAGACTGCCGCGTTCACGGCGTTCTATGCCGCCATCATCCAGGGACTGATACACCGAGACTTCGCGCTGGGGCACGGGTTAAGACAGGCTTTTGGCGAGTGCGTGGTGCTGGTCGGTGGGGTGCTCGTCATTCTTGGGGTGGCGGTTGGGTTTACGGCCTATCTCAACGACGCGGATGTGCCATTTCTCATTGTGGAGTGGGCCGATGAGCATATCGGGTCCCGTCTCGTTTTTCTGCTCGGGCTCAATCTGTTCTTGCTGATCGTCGGTTGTCTCATGGACATCTTCTCGGCGATCTTTGTCGTGGTTCCGCTGGTCGTGCCGGTGGCCGAGCAGTTCGACGTTGACCTCCTACACCTCGGAATCATCTTCATTGCTAACTTGGAGCTCGGGTTCCTGACCCCGCCGGTTGGGCTCAATCTGTTCTTGGCGTCGTATCGATTCGACCGGCCGTTACTCGAGGTCTACCGGGCGTCGCTGCCGCTGCTGGCCATCCTCGGGTTTGGTGTCCTGATCATCACTTATGTACCATGGCTGACCTTGGGGCTGCTGGAGTGGCTCCGCTGAACGATGTTGGACCCACCCCCCTCGTAGTCGGGGTGTGTCGTGTCGCGCCGTGAACATGCTGGAGGACAAATCGATGGGAAGAGGGGCCACCCGCTGGGTCGGTGTTGTTGGTGTACTTGCGGTGACGGTTATGGCGTGTGGCGGGAGTGAGCCTGAAACCGAGGTGATCGAGCCGCCGGTCGCCGAGGGCGGTATCGAGGGAGAGGAGGTGCATCTCACCAACCTCCAGCAGTTGACGTTTGGTGGACAAAACGCCGAGGCGTACTACGCGTTCGACGGCAACCGTCTGATCTTCCAGACTACTCGCGAGGGTGTGCCCTGCGACCAGATCTACACGATGGATCTTGATGGCAACAACGCCCAGATGGTCAGTACTGGCGACGGTCGAACCACCTGTGGGTTCTTCTTTCCGGAAGGGGAGTCGATCATCTACGCGTCTACCCATCTCGGGGGTAGCGAGTGTCCGCCGGAGCCGGGGTTCGAACAGGGGTATGTCTGGCCCGTCTATTCGAGCTACGACATTTTTACCAGTAGCCCCGACGGAACCGGTCTGACTCGGATCACTGATACCGAGGGCTATGACGCCGAGGCGACCGTCGGTCCGGATGGTCGTGTCGTGTTCACCAGTGTGCGTGATGGTGACATGGAGATCTACTCGATGAACGCCGACGGGTCCGATGTCACACGACTCACAAACCGGCCAGGTCCCGACGGGGGGCCATTCTTTTCGCCGGACGGCACGAAGATTGTGTTTCGTGGCCGTGAGATTGAGGAGGGGCCCGACCTCGACGACTTTCGGAGGTTGCTCGAGCAAGAGTTGTGGCGGCCGACCAATCTGGAGATCTTCGTGATGGATGCCGATGGCAGCAACTTGCGTCAGGTCACCGACCTAGGCGCCGCCAACTTCGCACCCTACTATCACCCGGACGGCGAGCGCATCATCTTTAGCTCAAACTGGCACGATCCGGATGGTCGGAACTTTGACCTCTTCATGATCAATGAGGACGGGTCTGGTCTCGAGCGGATCACGTTCAACGACACCTTTGATGGGTTCCCGATGTTCTCGCCGGACGGCCAGCACCTGGTGTTTGCGTCGAATCGATCGAACCGCGTGGAAGGTGACACGAACGTGTTTGTCGCCGACTGGGTTGAGTGAACGACTCTGTCCTCGCCCTGCTCCGGGACCTGGTTGCCATCGATTCGGTGAACCCGTCGCTCGTGCCAGGTGGGGCGGGGGAAGCAGGGGTGGCCGACCGGGTGGCGGCCGAGCTCAGACGCGCCGGTCTTGACGTGATCGTCCGAGACGTGGCCCCGAATCGACCAAACGTGGTCGGCGTGCTGGAGGGGCGCGCGGACGGGCAGTCGTTGATGTTCTGTGGTCATCTCGACACGGTGGGGATCGAGGGGATGACCGCTCCGTTTGACCCGGTGGTGGCTGACGGTCGGCTCTATGGACGTGGTTCCCAGGACATGAAGAGCGGGGTGGCGGCGATGGTTGATGCGGCCACCGAGCTTGCGACCCACGGTGGGCTCGACCGCGGTCGGCTGGTGATTGCCGCCGTTGTCGATGAGGAGCACGCGAGTCTCGGCGCGGACATGGTCTCGGCAGAGTACCGAGCCGACGCCGCCGTCGTCACCGAGCCGACCGGTCTTCGGCTGGCCACGTGTCACAAGGGATTTGAGTGGGTGGAGCTGGAGACCGTGGGAACGGCGGCGCATGGCAGTCGTCCTGCCGACGGACGGGATGCCATTTTGAGGATGGGCCGTGTGCTCCACCGTCTCGAAGTGGTTAACACCGCCCTCGCGGAGAGCACCTCGCATCCCCTGCTGGGGCCGGCGTCACTCCATGCCTCGACCATTGATGGGGGCCGTGAGCTCAGTGTCTATCCGGACCGGTGTCGTTTGACCTTCGAACGTCGGACCTTGTTGGGAGAGCCGCCTGATGCCGGTCTCACGGAAGTGCAGGCGATTCTTGACGCGTTGCACCACGAGGACAGCGAGTTCGACGCGTCGGCTCGGCCACTGCTGACGCGACCACCGCACGCGATTGAGCCGGCCGCCCCGATCTGTCAGGCGCTCTCCCGCGTGCTGACGAGTCGGGGGCACCCGGATGCACCGGTCGGGATGTCGTTCTGGACTGACGCCGCCATCCTGACCCACGCGGGCACTCCGACCGTGCTCTTCGGTCCGACCGGGGCGGGGCTCCACAGTCGGGACGAGTACGTGGAGATCGAGTCGGTGCTCACGTGTCGCGACGTGCTCGTTGACCTAGCCCGTGATTTCTGCTGAGCGTCCCGGGTCGCGCGGGCGGGATCAGACACTCTTCGAGAATTTTCCGAACGCTCCGCGTCTTCCGTTGCCGGAAGTGCAGACGGCCAGGGATCCGCAGGCGCTGGTTGCGCTCTAGGTTAGAGATGTTGTGGTGGCCCGATGGCTGGTCCGAGCCGCGCTCTGGCTCTCTGGATTCGACCGTTTTCGAAGAGACACACTCAGTCTCGAACGCGCGCTCTCGACCGATGACGGATCGCGGCCGGTCACGGGCCCGTTGTTCTCGGCCGTGCTTCCCCTCATCGATGACCCGGAGTGTCTCGACCCATATCGACCGGCCGCACGTTTGGCCTCGGGAGTATGGGGTCTGCATGCCGATTTCCGTGCAGGGCGATTTGCTCCGGACGAGCATCGCGGTCGGCCGCTCGAGTCGCGAGGCTACCTAAACCTGTTCGGCACCCACTTCATTTTCGACGGGGACACGTTTCGCGTTCACAAGACCGATCAGCTCAACCGGCTCGTGGTCGCAAGTGGCGCAACTCAGTTCCGCGTTGCTCTCGACCTCCAAGCCGCTCGTCCAACGGAGGAACAGCTGCTAGATGTCCTGACGCAGCTGCCGGTCTCGACCGGGTCGAGCCTGAAGGACACGCTGGGAACGTTGTCCGGCGCCGGTCAGGCCACGCAGGCCGAGGGGCTCAACCGGCTACTTGAGTCCCCCGCGAATCGGGTGCTCTATGAGCAGCTTGCGCATAGTTTTGTCGTGGTGTGTCTCGACATGGAGTCCCACCCCGCCTCGTTCGAGGAGGCGGCGCGGCGGGCTTTTGTTGGGAACTGTGCAAACGCTGGTTTCATGCCAGTTTGCAGCTCGTGGTGTTCGGTTACGGGAAGGCCTGTCTGATTCTTAATCCCGACACTGGCCTCACCGGGAACGCTATGATGCGGGCGGGAGCCGAGATTTATCGTCGATCACGCGCGTGTCCCTCGCCGCAGACCAGGATCCGGGCAGCCGCGGCGGCGATACAGCGGCTTGATTGGGATCTGTCTGCGGTGCCGTGGGTTCAGGTGCAGAAGGAGCTGGCCGACCTGCTCGAGCCGCAGCCCGCGACCTGCGAGCTGGCGAACCTTGGCCAGCGTGCGTTGGATGAGCGCGGTCTCCGTCCCGTCGAGCTGTTTGTCCTTGCCCTGCAGCTGACGGTCTTTCGTCTCACGGGACAGCTCGCCTCAATGAGCCAGTTCATCAGCACGCCAGAGATGACGCAGTTCCACGAAGCCTTTTGCGGCTGTGTGGAGGAAGATGGCTTGTGGGTGCGTTTCGAGGCTGCGGTAATGTCGCAGCAGACGGCCTGTCGCCGCGCCAGATCGCAAGTCGCGCTCCCCACTGCGTTGGCGCTCTTTCGCTCGTGGCACGCCGGTTCGCGGGGGCGCTACGTGAACGCGGTTTTCCGATGTCTGGCCCGACTCGTGCGCGCCCTCGGTCTCGATGACGAAGGGCAAGGCCGGGACATCGTGATGTCCCATCCCGCCGTTGTCCCGGGGGTGGAGATGGTGGGCCGCCCGGGCGTCCGGCTCCCCTATGTCCGGCTGTTCGGGGTGCACTATCAGGTGCTCGAGCGTGGTGCGAGGCTTACCCTCATGCCCGGTCGCGAGTGGACGATTCCGAACCAAGCGCTCGTCACGGAGCTCGGTGTCACTGCCGACCTGCTACTCGAGCGGCTCGCCGGGCGCCCCTGAGAACGGGAAAGCCGGCCGCCACGTTTGTCGATTAGCGCCCCTCGTGAAAAAGGCTTCGGAACACGAACAACACGTTGGCTGGTCGTTCGCCGAGACGTCGCATGAAGTAGGAAAACCAGGCGTGACCGAAGGGCAGGTAGACGTGAACTCGATGTCCTTGGTCGACCAGACGTGTCTGAAGATCGCGACGTACCCCATGAAGCATCTGGAACTCGAAGGTGTCACGCCTTCGGCCGAGCTGTTCCGCGTGGCGCCGCGTGGCTTCGATCATGCGCGGGTCGTGCGTGGCGAAGGCCGGGTCGTCTGCTGAGTCCAGCAGGGTCTGCATCGACCTGAGAAACGACGCGTCGTCATCAGCCTTTCGCGGATAGGCGACCTGGCTGGTCTCATTGTAGGCACCTTTTCACAGTCGTATCTGTCCCCCGAGCGTGTTCACCCGGGCGAGGTCGTCTGTGGTGCGATAGAGATATGAGCTGGAGTACGACACCGACGTTGCGGTAGCCGTCTCGCCAGACGCGTTCGAACAGAACGAGTGTGTCCTCGACCCAGCTCGACTGCTCCATATCAATCCGCACGAAGTAGCGCTCACCGGCCGCGTCGAGCACGCGCCGCAGGTTCTCCTCGCACGCGGTCATCTCGACCGCGAGTCCGAGCTGGGTGAGCTTGACCGAGATCTGGCCGGACAGCCGTGCGGCGGCGAGTTCCTCAATCACACGGAGATACGTATCCGCCGCCACCCTCGCCGTCTCATACGAGGTCACACTTTCGCCGAGATGGTTGAACGTGTACTCGATGCCGCGTTCGGCCAGTTGCCGGGCCGCGTCCGTCGCCTCGCCAATGGCTCGCCCGCGATGAATCGTCGGGCGAATCCACCGGCGCGCATGCCATACCGCGATGCCAGTCGTTTGATCGTCGAGCTGCCGGCGAGGGTGTGGAAGAGGGCCCGCGAGACTGAATCAAGCACTAGTGGGTCAGGTTCGAGCCACCGCGGTGGTTGAGCAGGTGGTTGAGTGTGCGTCCGTAGTAGCGGAGGACATGACGCTGGCGCACGCGATAGCGATTGCCTTCGACCGCAATGACGCCACGCGTGGCGAGCGGACCGGTGGCCTGCTCGACGGCGTCCCGTCCGCTCTCTACGCCAAGGTTGGCTGGAATCAGTCGCAATGCGTCAAGGAGCTGGTCGATCCGGTCTTCGAGCGCCTGGCGGGGCATCGATGGGCGGAGCGCGGTGGCAACCAGAGCGGTCGGAAGCACCTTGTATAGACGCCCGATGGCGTCTCGGGTGCGACGCTTGAGGGTAACCAGATCTCGTCGCGATTCCGGGTCCGCGTCTCCGACAGGGATCGGTTGACCGAAGGTGACAAACACCCGCGACTCGTACCCCACCGCATACCGCACCATCTCCGCCACCTCGGTCGTGAAGTAGCGTTGACGTCGTTTAACCCCTTGTCGGGCGAGCGCCTGGTCTTCCAGCACC
>JAYZGM010000130.1:0-6795 GCA_036336225.1 Acidobacteriota bacterium
CATGTGACCCGCAAGATTGGAGAAGGCGGTATGGGTGTGGCTCTTCGGGCAAACGACACGGGGGGGCCGTGCTCACGGAGATGACACGACGGGTCGCCAAGACATGTGGTCGCGCCTTGGGTCCTCCCGTGCGGTTCTTGAACGGAACCAGAGGACCTTCGAGGAGACCCTTGACGGCGTGCGCGACGCTACTCGAGACCGAAAGAATCTGGACCACATTGCACTGAGAGCCGCTTTCATGGGCGCCGCCGACCGAGTGTTGTCGACCCTTGAGTGGGCCGCGCCAGGGGATGGTATTGTCACACTACGATCTCTCGCGAGCCGTGGCTCAGTGTGTCGTGTGACACACCGCGTTTCACCGACATCGTACGAGAGGCCTACGCGGCGTCCAGGCATCCAGCTTCTCGGCAGACCGTAACGATTCCGTCTCTACATTTCGGGCGGTTGTACGATCTCGACATTGACGTCGTCGGGGCCGACCACAAACGAAATCCGCATGTCTTGACCAAGCGGGTTCGTGAAGTCGCGGGGCTCCATCGTGAACGCGACACCCTTGTCGCGAATCTCGGCGGCCGCCGCTTCCAGATCGGGAAAGCTCCAACCGAGATGATCGAGTGCTCGCGACTGGGTCGGTGCGAGGGTGCCTTCACGGAGCTGCGAGACGAGGAGCCACGTGCCGCCGTAGCGGAGACCGCCAATCCGCCCCTTCAGACTGTCGCGCTCACCGCCAAAGATGTTCTCGTACCAGTCGAGGGTGCCGGCGGGGTCTGGTGAGCTGAGATGGATGTGGTGAAAACCGGGCCACTCATGGTCTTCGACGACTTCGATCCGGGTGCCCCACGGGTCGCTCAGAAACGCGAGCTTGAAGAGACCGTCGATCTCCCGAATCGGTTCGTCGGGGTTCTCGATGTCAACCCCGGCCGCTTGCCAGCCAGCCATCTTGGCCTCGAGGTCTTCGAAGGAGAATCCGATGTGGTTGACGCCAGACCCGACGCTGGGACCGGTCGGCTCGCGATTGTCGAACCAGATGAACTGGGTCGTCCCGACGGCACAGGCTCCTTCGCGTCCAAAGTCTTCACACCCCATGTGCTCCGTATACCAGGCGGCAGCAGCCTTGGCGTCTGGCGCAATCAGGTGCACATGGTGATAATCGGCTCCGCTCGCCATGGGGGAGGCGCCAATGAGAACAGCCAGAACAACCGAGGCGCGACACGCGATCTGCTTGAAGGTCATACGGTTCATTCCTTACTTCTCGCGGGTGGTGCCGACGTCTCGTGTGTTCACTCGGGCAACCCGAGCCCGCTCGGCATTTGCTGACAGCTCGAGGGTTCGTCGAGGGAGAATGACCCTTGGGCGATATCCTGCAACGTCAAATCGACGTTGCCGGACGATCCGGTAGTCGAGAGCTGGACGACGCCGCCGTCGGGGAGACCAGCCGCGTCCTGAATCTCACGGAACTGCGCCATCTGCGAGACGTTGCCACCTATCGGCATCGATTCGAAGGCGCTGCCTATTCGTGCCAGGAGCTCGAGCAGTCCTACCTCGAGATCCGAAGAGATCCACATGGTGGCCTCTTGCCCGTCGTTCATGCCGGTGACGAGGATTCCGTCAGCCGTCCAGGCCCCAAAGGTCTGCTGCTGACCGGTTGGCTGGAACTGCAGGTCGGCGACATTCAGCGGCGTCGTGTCGCCGCCTGACTGTCCCTGCATCTGCTGCATCATCTGAAAGGCCTGTTCGCCCATCTGTATGCACTGTCCACCCTGGATCATGAGCATGGTGGGTTCGGGGACGGTCTTCCGGATTATCGACACCGCTTGGGGCTGGGTCAGGTTGACCCGAACCCCGTCATCCGTCGCAAGGAAACCAATGGACAGCGCTGGCTGCCCCGCGCTAGCAATCTGCACGGTGGCTTGAACATCTTGCGCCTGGGCTGTGGGGTTCGCTAAGGCAATCGCAACCGTCACCCCCACCAACATGACGCGTCCACAGGACATGACAATATGGCTCACGACTGCTCCTTCCGAGAGACGGAGGTTTATTTCTTCTTGCCGACCAGCACGAAGATCATCAGGATGTGCAGCGCGAAGGCGCCTACACCGGTCAGCAAGAACAACACAATCGGATTCATCTGCACAATCTCCTCGACTCAGTCCAGTGTCAGGACGACTGGAGCACCCAATATTCTATCTGGCCGGACGAGGTGAGCGGTAGTGCCAGCCGCTCGGATGTGGGCGCGACCCCGGGGCGCTTCGCGAAGGCTCGCCTCAAACCATTAGGGGATATCGCGCCTGCTAGCAGGCGCGTTAGTCAATGGTTTCGGCACGCGGGGACTGTCGGCTCGGCCAGGGCGAGCGAGCGTGATTCAATCCGACAAGGGCGCTTTACACCATCGCCGTTGCGCGCATGGCGGCCAGGCGACCGTCGATGATCGTCACCGCCTCGCGCATGATCCGGTCGATGAGCTCCGCGCAAGTCGGGATGTCATGGATGAGACCGGCCACCATCCCGGCCGACCACACACCCGCGTCGGTGTCACCGGCCACGAGGGCGTGTTTTCCACGCTCTCCAGAGACCAGATGCTTGATGTCGTCGATAGTGGTGTTCCCACGCGCCTCAATGGACCGCACTTCTGATGCCACTCGGTTGCTGAAGACGCGGGCGGTGTTCCTCAGCGAGCGAAAGATCAGGGCGGTGTCTCGTTCGGTGGCAGCCACGAGCTGCTGTTTGATGTTCTCGTGAATGGGGGCCTCGGCGGTCGCCATGAATCTGGTTCCCATGTTCATCCCGTCCGCTCCCAGCGAGAGAGCCGCCGCGAGCCCACGCGCGTCGCCAAATCCTCCCGATGCGATCATCGGGATACTGATCTGGTCGGCGGCACAGGGGATCAGCACGAGTCCGGGAATGTCATCCTCGCCCGGATGCCCGGCACATTCGAATCCGTCGATACTGATGGCATCGCATCCGATCTGCTCGGCCTTGCGAGCGTGTCGAACCGACGTGCACTTGTGGATGACCTTGATACCGGCGGTCTGGAATCCTGGGAGGAACGGTTGTGGGTTGTTCCCGGCCGTTTCGACGATGGTAATGCCCGATTCGATGATCACCCTCGCGTACTCGTCGTACGGGACCGGTTTGAGTGTCGGGAGAATTGTGAGGTTGACCCCAAACGGGCGGTCGGTCATCTCTCGAGTGCGAGCGATCTCCTTCGCGAGTGCCTTGGGGCTCGGCTGTGTGAGGGCGGTAAGGAACCCCAAGGCCCCGGCATTGGCCACAGCGGACACAAGCTCTGCGACCCCGACGTTTTGCATCCCGCCTTGCACGATTGGATGTTCGACGCCAAAGAGTTCTGTGAAACGGGTGCGGATCATTGGAATCGAATTTGATCGAGAACGTCGATATCGGGCGAAAGCGTTGATTCGCCGGCTGGTATTCGGTTGCCCTGAAGCATATAGGCGAGGAGGTCGGCCGTGTTCTCCGGTGAGAGCGTTCCTGGCGCGTCCTGTGGCATTTCTTCGATGACCAAGGTGAAGAGCTCACCCAACGGGCGGTCCTTCCAGCGGTTTCTGAATGTATGGTCAGCGAGCAACGCGGCCATCTCCGGGGTAAACGCGCGTAGCTCGCCGTGGCAGGCGACGCACTGTTCTTCATATAGCGCTGCGCCGCGGTCTGCCTGCTCCGTTGTGTAGATGCCGTCCCGTAGAGCCGGCCCTTGCGCCGCCATGCTGGCCATCGCGACCCCTACGATTACCACTATCTGAAGCCGGCGCATATGTGTGTCCTAGCGGGCCCGGGCCAGAACCCGATGCCGAGCTCTGGCTCGGGTCCGCTCGTGGGTGACCGCCGAGCTGTGTGTCGGCGGCCGGTGTTTAAGACGTTTCTGAATTCGCCGCTACTGCCCGGTCACCAGAGTAGTGTTTCGCTTGGGTACCTGGCCACCGGTCTCGATCGTGGTGACAACCTTGACCTCAGCGATGTCGAGCACCGCGACGCTGTTGTTCCCCGAGAGTGAGATGTAGGCGTGCTTGCTGTCCGGTGTTATGGTGACCCAGTTCGGCGAGTGCCCCACTCGTACCCCACCGACCAGCTCGAGATCTGGCAACGTATAGACATACACACTGCTATTCAGACTGCTGTTGGCGACGAGATACTGATTGTTGGGGGTGACACCGATACCGTGTGCCGTGTTCCCGCCGTGACCGGGCGTGCGCTCATCGGTGGCCACCTCGGGGTATTCGATCCGCGTGATTTCTTTCCGGGTCTCAAAGTTCACGACGCCAAAGCCGTTGAAGTTGGACAGCTGTGCGTAAATGTGACGGGTCGATCCATCCGGATGGGTGTCGAAGGTCATTGGACGAATACCCAAGTCGAAGTACGTGGTCCAGACCGGCATATCGGTCTCGGTATCTACGACGGTGATATTGCGGCCGCCAACCATGCCGGCCACGGCATGCTTGCCGTCGGGTGTGACGTAGGTGTTGTGGACCCCGCCATGGACCGAGATGGTGGCCATGATCTCGTTGGTGGCGGTGTCGAGGACCTCCAAGGCTCCTGGCGACTGGGCTATCGCCACATACACCTTACGACCATCCGGAGTGACATCGATATTGTTCGGTCGGCCGCTGAGTGGCACCTGCTTCACCACCTTGAGCTGGCTCATGTCGACGACGTCGATGGTGTTGTCGGACTCGTTGGCCACATACAGCCATTTCCCGTCCGGTGACGCCGCGGCGCCATGGGCGCGCTCGATGCCCATGATCTCACCGATGACCGTGTTGGTCTCGGGATCGATGATGTGGACGTTGTCGCCGGCGCTGTTGGTCTGCACGATTCGAACCGTGCCTTGCGCGGCGGCCATCACCGGAATGACGAGAAGGAGGAGTGCTGCCAGAAACGCCAATCTCCGTGTTGCTGCCATCGGTCAAACTCCTATTGGAAAGAGAGCTAGTTCGCTTCTCCGAGCACCCAGGCCGCGAGGGTCTGGAACCATGGGTCGTTCTGCGAGGTGAACTGGCGGCCGCCGTTATGGAACTCATCGCCTCCCGCGGCCGGTTCGAGCGGGTGCATCAACAGTCGGCTCGCGGTTGGATCTCCGGGGGTGACCAGCCGGGACACTGCGTCGAAATTACTTCGTGATTGTTCCTCGTCCCAGATATCAGTCCCAGGTGCCAGCTCCTCGAGAAAGCCAACCCTGCCTTCGGTGTGACACACCACGCATCGAGTGAACCCTGGCTTTTTCTCGAGGAAGATCGGCTGCACGTTGGTCTTGAAGTACTCGTAGTCAAGCGTCGCGGCCGATGTTGCGGCGGGGGGTTGTGATAACAAGGCGGTCAGAGCCCAGACGACAATCATGGAAGCCTCCTTGAAGACTCGTCAGTATCTGTCTCAGTCGGTCCCGAAAGAATACCACTGCAGACACTAAGCAGTGAACTCGTGACTGTCCAGTAGAGGCAACGGATTCTGGTGGGGAGGGCGAACGACAGGTGATTCGTGGGTTAGTCGATCAGTCGCGGACGCTCCACGGGAGGAGTCTCGACGTCGAGCGTGTCGGCTGAATCTCCAATCTCGGCTGGAAGGACCGAAGTGCGAGCCTGCAGCTCGATGAGACCGTCGTGAGCCAGGTCATCGAGGTCGTCGTCCTTCCGCTGGAGCAGCACAGCCGGATTTATCTGCGCATCCGTCAGAATACTGACCCACTGGTTGCGACCAGCCTGTTTGGCTCGATACAACGCCCGGTCGGCCAGGTCGAGGACCTGTTGCCATGACATTAATTCTGGCATCGACCGCAGAAATGGGAAGAACGTGAACCCGACCGAGCAGCTCAGCAAGGCGAGATTCCCGTCGCCGAGGTCGAAGCGATGGTCGGACACCGCAACACGAATCCGTTCCGCCAACATCGTGGCGGCCGGGCGGTCGGTCTGGCGATCGAGCAACAGGAACTCGTCCCCGCCCCAACGAACCAAGGTGTCTGACACTCGACACACGCGTTTGAGGATGTCCTTCATTTACACGATTGCGCGGTCGCCGGCCTGATGTCCGTATGTGTCGTTGATCCATTTGAGGCCGTCAAGGTCGATCAGCAGGAAGAGGAGATTCGGGTCAGCGCTGGTCTTGACATCGGCGGTGGTGCTCGATTTGTCGCCACGTGCCCGACGCACCATCGCGAGGTTCTTGGGCATTTCCCCGATCAGATAACGCCGGTTCCATAGCCCCGTGAGCGAGTCCGTGATGCTCACCTCTTGAAGCTTGTCGTTGAGGTCTCCGAGCTCGCTATTCTGGGTTGCGAGTTGGGCCGTTCGCTCCGCCATATCCCGTTCAAGCTGACGCTGATATTGAGCCTGTCGCTCCGCCTTGTGGCGGTGCCGACGGACGAGCGCCCACCCGAATCCGGCAAGGATCACGCTGTATCCAGAAAGTGCCCAAACTGTCATCCAGGGCGGCGTCCCGACTGCGAGAGCCAGCGCGATTCCCGCTTCATTCCAGATACCGTCGTTGTTGGAGGCCCGCACGCGGAGGGTGTAGTTGCCGGAGCGGAGGTTGGTGTAGGTGACTCGGCGTAGCGTGCCCAGCTCGTTCCAATCTTGGTCGAATCCCTCCAGCATGTATCGGTATCGATTGCGCTCGGGTGCCGTGAAGTCAAGCGTCGCGAACTCGAAGGCCACGACCGAGTCGTCATACCGCAGCTCGATTGGCCCGTCGGAGGCTGGGTCGAGCGCGACCGGCTCATTGAACTTCAAGAACTCGGTCAGCACGATCGGCGGCACATGCTCGTTGTCTCTGACCTGGGAGGGATGAAAT
>JAYZGM010000131.1:0-9444 GCA_036336225.1 Acidobacteriota bacterium
ACTACGATGTGATTCCCATTGCCGCCCCGACCGACGAAGAACGCGCGCAGCACTATCTGTGGAGGTTCTGGCGGCATCTATCGAGAGCCGGGCGTGTGACGATCTTCGACCGCAGCTGGTATGGCCGAGTATTAGTTGAGCGAGTGGAAGGGTTTGCCGATGCCTCGCAGTGGGGCCGGGCGTATCGTGAGATCAACGACTTCGAGGACCAGTTGATCGGGCACGGGATCGTCGTCGTCAAGTTCTAGGTACATATCACCGCTGGTGAGCAGCTCCGCCGATTCCAGGACCGAGCGCGCACTCCGCACAAACGCTGGAAGATCACCGACGAAGACTGGCGGAATCGTGACCGGTGGTTCGACTATGAGGATGCGGTCACCACAATGGTCGAGCGGACAAGCACGTGCCACGCACCATTGACGCTCATCGAGGGAAACGACAGAAACTTCGCGCGCGTCAAGGTCTTGCGCACCGTGTGTGACCGTCTTCGGGCTGCGATGAAATGAGCTGCTCGTGGCAAAAGCCCGCGGCATTCGACCGATGCTGAGTCCCGGCTGGGCTGTGTTGCTCCTCGGTCGGCATGCCCAAGTTGCGTCCTCGTTGCGTCTTGCCACGGAGGGCAGCCCCTCTCGGTGCGACGCGGGGGGCACTAGGGCTGCACGGAGCGAGTTGCCTACAAGTCTGCGTCGGCGGTCCTGACGCTCTGAGGTTTCCCGTTGCGTCCGAACACACCGTTAAAGATCTGTTGTAACAGGTTGGGTCGTTGACCCAAGAGATCGAGCAGGTCATCGCGATCGATGCGGAGCGCAGAGCCCGACTCGGCCACGGTGAGCCGACGAGGTGGTTCCCCGGGAGCTTCGGCGTGACGACCGGCCAAGGCTTCGTTCATCCCGACGACATCACCCGGCTCGGCCCGCACCGCGGGCATTGATCCGTTGGGTGCTTCCAACGTCAACGCGCCCGACAGCACGACACACACGACCGGCGGATCCGCTTCGCTCGACAGCACCGCATCTTGCTCGAGCTCGACCTGATGGGCGATTGCTACGAGGTGTCGCATTTCGGTCGCGCTCACCAGGGAGAAAATCGAAATTGGCTGGAGGGCAAGTACCTTTTGAATCGGTGTCAGCACACCGTCGGCCAATCGCAAGATGTCCTTGCCCGCCTCCCCCCGCATCACGGACCGCGTCCCGCCACGCGGCCCGCGTCCCGCCAGGGTCCGGAAGAGCCCCTGCACGAGATCGGTGTTGTCGGCGAGCAGAGTGCGCATCTCGTCGGTACTCAGACGGAGTGACACACACGGTTCCCGGGTCTTGATGGTCCGATCCATCAGATTGCCGTTGAGCAGCTCTCTGAATCCCAACGTCTCGGGTGGGGTGATCTCCCGCGGAGCTTCTTGTCGAGTCGTTGCGACCACTCGCCCATCGAGGAGGACATGGAGGTTGTCGGGTATCGTCCCTTCGTGCAGCAGGATCGATGCGGCCTCGTGTCGAACCTGATGTCCCGCTCCGGCGATGCGAAACAGCTCGTCTATGCCGACCGAGGAGAACATCGGGAGGTGACGCAACCGCCCGACCAAGGCGGCCGCTGGCAACGGCTGCAGCCAGAGTTCTCGTCGACGGGCGCTCGTGAACTTTTGTGAGGCCAGCGTCCATGACGCGGCCTCAAAGACATACCAATCTCGTGGGTCGCGATGCGCCAAGACAAACTCGACGTCGTCGGTCAAGCCCGAGAGCTCTTTCTCTTGAACGAAATCAATGGCGGCCGCCGCGACCACCTGGTCTTCGTCGTTGACCAAACGAAGAATCGACTCCTCGACATCCCGCGGCCGGGTTTTCAAGATCACATTGCCACGCCGTACCTTCTCGTCGAGTGGCATGTCCTCAAGCACCGGCATCAGGCGAGAACGCAGCTGGCTCGCCAAAATGTTGTCGAGATATTCGAAGGCGCTGGATCGGGCCCGGGCATCGCCATGCTCGGTGGCCCACTTGGCGGCAGAGATGTCTTTCCAGGGATACAAGAGACTGAGCAGCCGGTAGATCCGGTCGACAATCCGAGCCAGTTTTTGGTCCAGGGTGAGCGCCAAGACCGAGTCCCTCGGTAACCCTGACCGCACGAACAAGTTGTGATACAAACTCAACCAGTTGAAATATCTCAGTCCTTCTTTCAGAGCACGGCCCTCGATGAGGTCGGTCTTGAAGGTCAGCTCGGGATGCTCGCGGCTGAGCCGTCCGATCGCGGTCAGCACCTTGAAACGGAGAAAGCCGTCGGGTGCCGACAATCCACTGACCAAGAGGTCCATCGAGGCCTGACACGGCACCCGCGCCAACGTGGCCGGAATGTGTCGTCGGACCCAGAGATCCTCGTCGGTGTCGCTCAGAAAATGACCAAGCGTACTCACCACCGACTCGCCATAGCCGACAAGGGTTTCCCGCGCCCCGCTCTTGAGTTGTCGGTGGCCGAGGAGCGAGATGAGCGTGGGGGCGAACAGGTGGTCGGTCGCCGGGAGGGCCCGGACGCTTCGCATGGCCTCGGCCGCCACCGTCGGGTCGTGGTCGTGCAGCAAAGGGATCAGGAGGTGACGACAGTCAGCGCCGCCGACATGCCGAATCGCCGACGCAAGGTCGCGCCGAATACTGGGGTCACTCTCTGCGGCGGTTGTTGCCAGGGTGGCCAGAGCCTGGTTCGCGGTCTCTGCGTCGGCCGGGTTGCCGCTGTGGGAGAGCGCGACGGCCGCGGTGGCGACGATGTGGGGGTCGCTATCATCAAGGAGGTTGAGGGCGAGAGCCGAGACGTCCTGGTCCTGAATACTGGCGAGCGCGCCAATAGCCGCCGCCCTGACGTCGGGGTTCTCGTCCTTGATCATGCCTTGGATGATTGGTGCCCACCGAGTGGCGATTTCGGCACGGGCCGTGCCGAGTGCCGCCAATGCCCGGGCTCGGACCGCGCCAGATTCGTGACGAAGGAGCAACGGTGTGACGAGGTTGCGTTTGTCCAGTGATTCGAGCACGTCGATGGCGTAGAGCACCCGCTCTTCGTTAGGATGGGCGAGTTCTTCGACCAAGGTCTCGACCGTGGAGAGATCGGCGACGTCGAGTCGTACTTCGGCCGGCTGGACGTGCCGTTGCTCGATGCTATTGCGAAACGCGGCCAGATAGCCACGTTTGGCCAGCACCGACATGTAGACCCACAACGCGAGCATCGTCAGGCTGGCAAAACTCAGTTGTGGCCACCTGAGACCGAGACCCCAGTCCTTGATCAGCACCAAGATCAACACATTGACGACCGACTTTGAAATGCGATCGATGGTCACGTCCACAAACGGCTTTGCTTGGTACTTGAGCTCGCTCGGGAGCGGCATGAAGAGGATTTCTCGGGTGGTCTTGTCCACCGAGTAGCGCAACGACGTATCGAGAGTCCGAGCCAGCATGGATGACCACAGCGTCCCGCTGAGCAGCATGGCGACCGCGGTCCCCCCCAAGCTGATCGGCAGGAGAAGCAGTGCCACCCCGATACCGAGATAGCGGTGAATCACGCTGGTGAGCCACACCTGGATAATGAACCCGATAAACGACGTGTAGAGCTGGACGGTGGCCAGAAGCGCCGAGATTCCCTCCGTTTCACCCGCCCCGGCGAACTCTTCCGCGGCGAGGTTGAGTTGAGTCTCAATCAGTGAGGCGCCCATCGAAGCCAACCCGATGACGATGGCGATCACCTGCAGGTGCTTCGACTCGCGTAGCATCCGCATGGCCTCGCTGCCCCCCACTCCCTTCTCCTTTCCAGCGCTCGCGATGTCCTCGAGCCCGACATCCTTCGCCCGCGACAGCACTAGGGTCACGATGACCATGCAGCCACCGATGAGGACCGCGCTCACGAGTAGCAGGTTGTTGAAACCAATTCGATCGACCGTTTGCTGAACCAGGAACGAGGCGGTCAATCCGCCCAGGGCGGCGCCGCCTCCGATGAAACCGAAGAACCGTTTGGCTTCGCGGGGCTTGTAGACGTCATTCGCCAGTGTCCAGAACTGGCTGATGAGGAGCACGCCCAGTATCAGTCGGAATAGATAGACCGCGCTCGCCGAGATTCCCCCGTTACCCATCCGGAAAATGATCGAGAACCCTATCAGCAAGGCGACGATGCCGCCTTGTGTGATCTGGATCACCCACCGCTGCGGCAGCCTCGCGATGAGGGCGGTGTAGCCCTGCATGACCACGGCGATCAGGGGGCCGGCCACCAGCAGCATGATCGGGACATTGTCCGCCCCAAGCACCGCGATGAAGGTGCCAGTGGCGAGCGGCTTGAGGATGTTGTACGCGGTCATCGCCAGGAACGAGTAGAGGAACATCAGCAGCAGGGTGGTGCTTTCCTCTGCACGAACCCGAACGACGGGGGATAGGAGCCGATGAACGATAGCCATGAAAACACATCAGTCTAACTCCAGATAGTGACTAGAGGCGTGTCGAGGGCGGTGCGGACCCCGTCCGGTCCGGGCCGGTGAAGTAGACTGAAGTTACAGGTTGCGGCCGGTTTCGTAGCCGCACGCGACGCGGGGTCTCCCTCGTCGTGTCTTGCCAGCCCGGCCCAGCCCCGCTCTCGGTGCGGCGCGGGGTTTTACCACGGGCGGCTAGGGGGCGCCGGCGGCCACGAAGAGGCGTCTATCTTTGCGCGGGTCCTTGGCTGACATCAGATCGGGGGAAGTGGCCCCGCTGTCTTGGCGGTCCTCTATCTGGCCACTGTGGTGGCCGCCTTTCTGCTTGCCAAGTCCGTGCGAAACGGGCTATTCCCCGAAGAATCATGGGCATTTTGTCCCGTCTATGTGTACGCCAGCGTGCCGATAGTCGTCACGCTTTTGGTTCCGCTCCACGCTCGGCTCGCCACTCGCCGTGGGGCACAGACGGCCCATGTCGGTACCGTCAGTTTCTTGGTCTCACCTTCCTTGGCTCGCGGTGCGCGTCTTTCTTGTCGCCGTCTCCACCCGATGGGTTGATTTTCAGGTCCGTCTCGCGGCCAGTCTCGAATTGGATGACAGCGCCGATCGCCTGGTTGCGTTCTCTGGGTCGACTCAGCGTCTCACTAGGGTCGCGTCATTCTTGCTTCAGTTCGTGACCAGTCCGTTATTGCAACGGTTTGGCGTCGGGTTCGGCATCCCCTGTCTCTCGGTCGCGGTTGGGGTGGGGGCCGAACGGCTGCTGCCGACCCTTGTCGCCGTTGAATTTCTGACCATGGGGGCCGGTTTCGACCCGAGTGGCACGGCGGCGGCCAACGTCGCGATCATCGGCGCACGGGGCTATGTGGCGGTGGCGATGTGACGTGGATATGTGCGAGCGGTTGAGGAGTGGGTCGCTCGACAAGAACTACCTGGTTCCGGCGACCAAGGTTGGCTAGCAGCCGTTGGTGAAAAGCCGCGCCGTTCGAATGCCGCGAGGCTTCTGCGACGGGTTAGTGAAGCTTCGACTCAGGTCAAATCGTTCGGGTGCTCGTCACCGGGAAAATCAGGGGTGGTCGGTGATGTCGGGTCCTCGCGATCCGTCTCGATGGGCGCCGTGGGCTCGTTGGCCGGTCGGTGCGGCGCAGAGGGATTGAGTCGTTCATTCTGACGTTGATATAGGTAGGAGGCGCCCATCAGCAGCAGACCAAGCGCCATGCTGCTCACGATGCGATAGACCGAATCGAGTTGCGAGAAATCGACGATGAACACCTTGAGCACGGTGATGGCGAACACCACGATCGCCAGATATCGGATGGGGACGTAGCGTCGCTTGATACCGACCGCGGTAAGCGCGGTCGCATACGCGGCCCACGTGGCGGTCAGGAGCATCTGTTTGAAGAACTCGGCGCTTGGCGCGAATCGGCCTACGTCACGGCGGAGCTCCCAGAACGTGTGAATCTCGACCGAGAGCGTCGCCAGCAGCACGATGTTCGCGGCCACGATCGCAGCCGCCCGCGCCAGATGACGTTCGGGAACTTGCTCGAGAGACACCCGTCCGTAAAGCCACGCTACGATGGCCAGGACGCCAACGATGACCAGACCGAGGAGGGCCCGTTGGTTGAGAAACGCGTCGTAGGTGACAGGGACCGGTGCTTGCTGCAGGTCCACGAGTCTCGCCACGGTCACGACGAGGAGCAGCCCGCTGACACCTCGAATCCAGAACCGACGTTCCCCTATTCCGATCCACATCAACCCCGCCGCCTCCACCGACCACAGTATCGTGCCCCACGCTCCATCGAGCTGTTGCGCGATAGCCACCACAATCAAGCTGAAGGCGACGACCAGCGTGTGCCTGGCTGCCAGTGGGTCCATTCGTCTCAGCGCGGCCGTTACCAAACCGTGCCCGAGACCGACGCCGCCAGCCACCAACCCCGCGACCACGGCGCGTTGTGGCTCAAGGATGAAATGAAGACCCAGAAACAACCCGATTCCGTTAGCGGGGATCAACAGCACATCAGCGGCGTGCACCTCCGCACCGCGCCGGCGGTGCAGCTCGAACTGCGCGAAGGCATGAAGACAGGCGACAGCGATCCATGTGACGATGGCCGGCACAAGCCATGAGCCATTCGGTCCGCCGTCGACCCAGCTGTACAGGGGCGTGACGACCGCGAGCCAGAGTGCCACCCGCACCCACATCGCCTCCCAACGGACCGATAGCATCACCCCAACGCCGGTGATCGCAATCAGATATACCAGCAAGGCCAGCCAGTGGTCTCCCAGGATGGCGAGTGACGCGGCGTGGTACCACACCGGGGTTGTGGAGAGCCCCATCCACGCGATCCGGGTGGCCACCCGGGTCGTGCCTCGGGTCCGATAGGCCACCGCGAGAAACAGTACTGCGAACAGCGTGAAGAACGCTTCGGTTCGCAGATACGCGCTTGGTTCGTAGAAGCGGGCGCACCAAACGAGTACGGTAAGACCCGTGAGCACAAAACTGGTGAGATTGAGTCGTGGCCAATCGTGGCGTTGAGCGAGCAACACGATGGCTGCGACAAGCAAGGCCGTATAGCTGAAGAGCGCAAGCTGGGTGTCTGCCACGGCGACGAGATACGGCGTGGCGAAACCGCCCACGACCGCAACCATCGCGAGCGACTGTGAGCGGAGCCGGTCGGCCTGTTGAGCGGTGACGCCGGTGACCGCCACCAGCATAAAGAATCCAGCTGGAGCGCTCACGAGACCGTATAGGTTCACGGCCGCATACACGGCCAGATACCAGGTGACGATACCGCCCCCGGAGATGGTCCCGCCGAAGCGGGAGTGGCCCTCTGCGGCGAATCGTCGCCCGGCAAGGACAAGTAGTCCGCCGATTACGCCACCGATGCCAACCCGCAACGGCTCGGTGATCCACTCGTTGACAAAGGCGTATCTAATAAACAGTCCGATCCCGATTACCAGGGTCGCGACACCGACATACAGCATCCATCGTGTACCAATCCGTGCCTCGAGCCGGAGGGGGAGCTCGTGTGGGTGAGCGCTCTGTCCACCGGTCGTGTCCATCGATGGCGTCGCGGCCGCGTCGGCCGGCGAAGGTGATGGCGTCGTCGCCGTGCCGGGCATGAGGACCGGCGACGGCGTGAGGGTTGTCGCGGGGGGAGACGTCACGCGCTCGAGCCGGGCTAGACGTTGTTCGAGCTGCTTAACCCGATCCCGGGCCGCCGACGCGCGCACGAACGAGAGGACCGGCAGAATGACCGTTAACGCGAGCAGTATGGCAAGACCAAGTAGGGTGCCGACCATGGGCTAGCTGCCTGTGTTACCGAAAAACGTTCGTGCCTTCCGACCCGACCTCGACCCCGGGGAGACTTGCACCCTCTTGTCCAAGGTCGCTTCGGTCCGACACGATCCGACGAAGGGCCTCGGCGGACGGCGAGTCCGGCCACGCCGGAGTGGGAGCGGCGACATACCCGGCATGCGCCAGCTGGCTTTGAAAGTAGGCGACCTCACTCGCGTAAAAAAGGAGGGTGCCACCCAGCCGTATCGCGAGATATACGTGACCCATCATTAGGGGCCACCCGAGAGACAGACCGATGGGTGTGTCAGCGGTGAGCAAGTGCCCGCCGGTCAGGGTGACCAGAATCGCCAACGTGGTCGCGAGATAGAGTCCACCGCTGGCGAATGGACGCCGTCGCACGAATCGCCACCCTGCGAGCAGTGCCCCACACATGCTTCGCCGGTCCTCGACGATGGTCCGGACGCGCGCATAGTCGACGACGAGCGTGATGGTCAAGAGGGCAAGACCCAGTGCGACGTATCGTGAGACTCGGGCGGGCCAGGTGCCGACGAGAAGCGTCGTATCTCCGCTCAACAACTGCCGCACATCGTCCAGAAGCCACTCGTGGGTCACGAAGAACACCAGGGCATACAATCCGACGGCGATCACCGTCAGCCGAACCAAGCGCGCGGCGTGGACCCCACATGCGGCGAAAAAGCCGCCGCTGCGAGTCGGTCGATTTCTGGCGTAGCGATCAATAATGCCGCCACTCAGAAACGTCCACGCCGTCAGGTAGATGACGATGATAGTGACGAGACCGAACCCCTGACGAGCGTCGGCCCAGGAATCGCCGATGATGACAACGGTCAACCCGGTGCTGGTGACCGGTGCCGCCAACGATTCGACAAACAGCCCCGTGCGGTTGTCCAGCTGGGCCGTGAATGTCGTGGTCCCGGGTGCCGAAACGGTGGCGGGTCTCTCGACGGGGAGGAGTAGTGCGGGCGGGAGGGTGAGCACAATGGCGAGTCCGATACTCCCGACCAGTACGACCGGCGCGTCGATCACACGCCGCAAACCGTCGAGCCACGAGAGCCAGGCGGTGGTTACGTTACGAGGGCGCGTCCCGCTGGCGCTTCTCATGACCGACTACAGTATCACCGCTCCCGTTGACCGGCTCGCGGACCAATGACTCGGTAAGTGACGCCTCGTGTGGCAAAAAAAGGGGCGCTCCCTCCGGGAGCGCCCCTTCGAGCCTTGGCCCGCTGGTCCACCTACCGATAGTCGTCCCGCACCGGATGAAAAACGTCAATGAGACGGCAATCGCTCAAGGCTCGTCCCGAATGCGTCGCGTTCGGCGGCACAAACGCAACCGTTCCCGGACCGAGCCTCTGTGTCTCGCCCTCAATGGTCATTTCGAACTCGCCGTCGAGCACGTGCGACACCTGTTCATGCGGATGAGCGTGTTCCGGGAGCACGGAGCCAGCGGCGATGGTCCAACTGACCGAGGTCATCGTGACCCCGTTCGCAAAGCGGCCGACGAAGCCGTTCATCGGCTCCTTGCGGGCTAGGTCGGTCTGTGACCAGAACGGCACCGTCAGTCCCTCAGACCAAACGTGAAGATGACATTGCCTGCCGCGATCGTCACGTATTGCTTGCCATCAACCGAGAACGACATCGGTGACGAATGCACACGCGAGCCCACCGCCATGTGCCAGAGCTCCTCGCCGCTCACCGCGTCAAGTGC
>JAYZGM010000132.1:0-7233 GCA_036336225.1 Acidobacteriota bacterium
GCCTTCGTAGACCTCGATTTCGGCCGGGAGCCCGGCCGTATCATACGCGGCACGTAGGATGTTCTTTGCCTCGGGATTGCCCTCGTCATCGTTCGCCGCCACGCAATGCAGCATGTGCGCAGTGGTATCCGGAATCAACAAGTGCGGGCTATCGTCGTTCTCAGTGGCAAGACCGCCACCATGGAACGTGGCACCCGCCCCCATCCGGTCCGGCACGGCGGCCACCGTGCGCATGACCATCGGACCGCCCATACAGTATCCAGTCGTGCCGATCTTGCGACCGGTATCAACTGCCGCCTGCGAGTCGATGAACGGGATGAAGGCGCGGGCGTCGGTAAAATGCGTCTCTGCGTTGAGATTGCGGGCCATCGGCAGTACGTGTTCACGTACCTCCGGCTGACCAAACGTGGCTCCCTCCTCGACCACGGGCGACCGCGCGTCTCGATAGAACGGGTTGACCACGAGGACCGAGTAGCCGGACTCAGCCAATCGTTTGCCCATCGCGCGGAACGCGGGGCGCAGACCGAGAATGTCCGGCCACACGAGCACGCCGGGGTGTTGCCCGGAAGACGGATGGACGAAATAGGCGTCCGCCACACCGTCTGGCGTCGTGATTTCGACGTCCATCTCCGTGACATCCTGGGCATTGGCTACTTTGGGGAGCATCATCCCGACGCCGGCCACAGCCGACATCTTGCCAAACTGACGCCTCGTGATTCCGGCCCGCCGCAAATACTCGTCAACGTCTTTTTGCGTATCTTGGTCACACATGATGATCTCCTCGCTCCTACAAATTACCGTTCTCTGTTTGTACGCCAAAACCGGATCCCCCGGACCCGTCCGGTGTTCACCACAAACGTGTCGACGCGTCCACCATCGCCGAATTCGCCTTCGGCCTGCAACCCGCGGAGAAACAGACTCGCCTCACCACGCACCACGGCCGCTTCGCGGTCTGCCGACCCGACGTGATAAGTCAACTGACCTGCCTCCAGCCTGATCACGGCCGTCGCGTCGAGTTCTTCGCTCCGATACGCCCCAACCCAGGCAGTCAGCCTCGCCGGATCGGTAACCCGCGTCGGAACGCGTATCGCCGTGAAGTAGTTTCCGGAGATCTCGACGCCCAACGACCGCTCGCCGTTTACCTCACGGAAACGGACCACCGAATCCGTGTGGGACGGTCTCGACTCGGCGAGTCGAAACTCGCTGTCGGACACCGGGATGAGCGTAAGCGGTCCGTTGGGAGTGTTGGCCACGAGGTTGTCACCGTCACGTGCGATATCGTAGACGACACCGGACACGAACTCATACTCACCGGCCCATGCATCGAGCTGGGTCAATGTGAGCCGAATCGGGTCGAGTCGGATCGGCTCACGCACACGCTCTTCCCGCCGAGACGGGCCAGTGCGCTCCTCGCGGGGAAGAAAGAGATCTTCGACCTGGTTTGCGCGCGCGCCCGGATCGGCGCCCGCGAGGTTACACAGCACGGCCACGGTGAGCTGAACGTCCGGAAACCGTGACAGCTGGGCCCGGTAGCCAAACATAGACCCACCGTGCTGTACCCGCCGATGTCGGCCATACTCATCGATGGTCAAACCAAACGCGTAGCTCAGTGTCTGACCGCTACTCAGCACACCCCGCTCCTGTAGCGCGTCCCAGAAACCGGCCCCGAGTCTATCGTCATAGTAGCTTTGGTCCCACGCGACCAGGTCCTCGATCGTCGACAGCAGACCACCACTACCGACCTGATCGAAGGAGGAAGACCAGTTGACGATGAAACCATCATCACCCGCCGCATAGGCGGCGACCCGGGCTTCCACGATCTCGTCCCGATCGTCATGAAAATGGGTGTGACGCATGCTAAGCGGCGCGAAGAACTTCTCGTGGGCGTACTGCCGCAACGACCGTCCCGTAGCCCGTTCGACCAGCTGAGCCATCAGGAAGTATCCGGTGTTGCTATAGAGATACTGCTCCCCGGGAGCAAAGTTGAGCGCCTGTTGTCGCGTGATCAGATCGAGTACGCGCTCCGGGGTCGTGATGTTCTCGGCCGGACGACCGGCCAGCAACATCAACCCCAAGTAGTCACGCAACCCACTCGTGTGATGGACCAGGTGGCGAACCGTAATCGTCGAACCGTAGTCGGAGATCTCAGGAAACCACGTCCGGATGTCGTCGTTGAGTGAAACATACCCCTCGCGCGCGGCCATGGTGACCGCCGCCGCGGTGAACTGATTCGAGACCGACCCGGTGTAGAACACGGTGTTCTCGTCAATCGGCACCCCATGCTCAAGCGATGCCATGCCGTAGCCACGCTGGTAGACGAGCGTGCCACCCCGGATCACCCCAACTGCGCAGCCAGGTGATCTCACACTATCGAGGTCCGCAAAGATCGCGTCGATGTCCGCCTCGGGGTCAGACTCGACGGCAGCCAGTCGTGAACCCGCGAGGACGAGACCGCCCGCCACCAAGAGAAACGTCGTCACACCTCCGCCCGATCCGAAGACCCGAGACGTCATATCTCCTCCCTCGCCCCCACGCGGAATCCACCTGCGCGTCCCGTTTTGGGGAAGCCGGCTTCTGCCTTGCCTCGCAGTCCCGACGGCCCGCGCCACGCATCGCGCCGCCGCAGGGGGACGGTCGCTTCGGTCTATCGGTCACCCGCAACGTTCACACGAATCCGATACAGTCCGGTTCGGGCCGTCATATAGAGCGTGCGACGGTCGGCGTTGCCAAACGCCACATTGGCCGGAACCTCAGTCGGCTTGATCGTGCCGAGATGGCGCCCGTCGGGGCTGATGACCCAGACGCCCCCGGGTCCGGTGGCCCAGAGGTTGCCCCGTTCATCCACCTTCAAGCCATCGGCCGCGCCGGACTCCTCGGCTCCACTCGTGTCGAGCAACAGCGCCGGCTCACTGAGCGCGCCGTCCGCAGTGACGTCATATGACATCCACTGTCCGGTCAAGCTGTCGGCAACATAAAGCCGTGATTCATCTGGGGAGAATGCGACCCCGTTCGGTCCCTCCTGATCAACCAACCGGGTCAGCTCACCGCCGGCACTCAGCCGGTAGACGCCATTCACCTCTTGGGCCCGATCCTCCGGTGTGGGCAACCCGTAGGCCGGGTCCGTGAAATACAGTGACCCGTCCGAGTGATAGTCCAAATCGTTCGGGCTGTTGAGCCGTCCACCCTCATAGCTGTCAACCACCACGCTGCGGGTCCCGTCAGCCGCGACGCGCGAGATTCTCCCGTTGAAATGCTCGGTGAACACGACCTCCCCCGAGGGGTCGACCGTGATGCCGTTGGACCCGACCAACCGTCCTTCCTCGTAGTCGCCCTCATACACCGGCGAGAGGAAGTCGCTGACGGTGCCGTCCGGCTCCCACTTGACGATGGTGTTGCCAGGGATATCGCTGAACAGCAAATACCCATCTCCCTCATCGACCCAGACGGGACCCTCAGTGAAGCCAAACCCATCCGCGAGGTGCTCGATGACCGCGTCAGCCGAGACCAGCTCGTCAAACGCCGGATCAAGTCGCTCGATCGCCCCAGCGCTCGGCGAAGGCACGGATTCCGGCTCGACCAGTTCTACCGGCTCCGACGCTCCACCACACGACATCATCGCGACCGCCAACCCTGCAACCACCCATCTCCGCATTGTGTAATCTCCTCAATCTCTGCCGCCGCCACGGCGTGCCGTCGGCCGTTCCCATCCCTCTGACAATGGCACCGCTCACACCTGACCCTCGCCTGAACGCGGACGAGGCGGGCCTCGACTCGCAACAGCCGTTTGGCCGGTCAATGAGTCGCACGTTTATCCGCGAATGTGACGCATTTGAACTATCCGGGCAACCACATCATCGTGGCACCGGTTGGTCGCGCGAGTCCCACCCATACGCCCCTTCGATCCTCGCGATCAGCTCCGCGGCGACCCGCTGCCCCCGATCGGCATTGGTCATCACCACCGCCCCATAGCCCTTCAGCGTGTGGGCGATGAGCTGAGCCCGGAATCCCCAGTTACTACCACCGTGCTCGAAATACCACCCCTCCCCGCGTTTGCGAACCTGGAACCCAAGCCCGAAGTCACCCACGCCGACCGGCGACACCATCAATCGAGCGGTCGCGGTGGATAGCACCCGGTCATCGTCCCCTCGGAGCGAGCGCTGGACCTCAATGGCGAATCGCGCGAGGTCAGACGGCGTCGTCCACAGACCAGCCGCCGCGAGCTCCGGGTAAACGCGCCACTTGGGCCCACGGCTCTCGGCCTGAGCACTGCATCGTAAACAATGTCAACGAACCGACGACCCAGTACATCCGTCAGGGCCGTCTGCATCATCATCACCCCACCACCCGAGTAGTGAAACGCGGTCAACGGTGGACGAACGACAAAAACCGGTCCGACATTGGACGGAGATGCCCCATCGAGAATCTGCACGAGCGTCAGTGTCGGCGTCCCCGGTTCGTATCCGGGAAAGCCAAACCCATCACCGGTACCCGCCGTGTGGCTGAGCAGGCCCCTCGGTGTCACTAACCGGGTCCCGGTGTAGCCATTTGCGGGCACCTGCCAGGTGGTGAGAATGTCGTTGATGTCATCGTCGAGCGCGAAGTGACCATCTTCAACCGCCACCAGCGTCGCCATCGCTGCTACCGGTTTGCTGATGGACGCCGCCTGAAACAGTGTCCCGGCGTCGACGCGCGCTCCCGGTTCGATGTCGGCGACACCATAGCCCTTGGCCCACACCACCTCGAAGTCATCGATCACGGCCACACTGACACCGGGCACCCCGAAACGGTCCATCAACTCCGGGATCGCGAGCGTATCGAGCCCTTCACGTCCCTCAAGTAAGTTCTCTTGCTGCCGGCCCGGGTCGACACGGAGGGTCTCGACTTGCGCAATCGGCTCATCGACGCTCGGCCGCTGCCCCCCCACTAGAGGTTGGACAAGGACGATGCACGCAACGACGAGCAACGGTGCCTTGGAGGTCATGTGGTGCCTATTGCCTCCTACTCCCACAGTGCAAAAACAAACAAGTTGTTCCCCAGACTCGGTCGTAGCTCCGGGGTCAGCAGCAGGAGACCGGCCGACGTCCCGGCCACCCCAGTGCTGACCGCCACGTATTGCCGACCATCGACCGCGTAGGTAATCGGAAACCCGGTGACTGGCGAACCAAGGTTGATCTCCCAGAGAACGTCCCCCGTCTCCTGGTCAAACGCGCGGAATCGACCATTGGCGTCGCCGCCAAAGATCAGCCCACCGCCGGTGGTAACAAGCGACATGGTCATGGCGCGTTGGTTGTGCTGCCACACGGTCGCCCCGGTTTCTACTGAGATCGCCTGCACTGTCCCGAGCTCGTCAAACCCGGGAGCGAACTGATTGCGCACGGCCAACGAGTACAAACGGTTCCCAATGCCGCCATCGCGGGTGGACGTCGCCAACATCCGCGCACAGGCATTTCTCAACGGAAAGTACATAGTGTTCGTGAGAGGGCTATACGCGCCGGCCTCCCAGTCTTTACCACCCAGCCACGTGGGGCAGGCAAGTACTTCCTGACCGGTACCGGTAAAGACGACCTCGGAGTTCTCGGTCACCGCTCCGGTCGCACCGTCGATATCACTGATGACGTTTTGGGTCACAGTGGGTGTCGCCCAGAGAAACTCGCCAGTTTCTCGGTCGAGGGTATACACCACACCGGTCTTCCCGGGGATGCCGGTCACGACCTTCCGCGTCTCACCGGGTCGCAGACGAGGGTTGATCCAGCGAACCGCCTCCGGATCTGGCACGACCGCTGTGTCAACCAACAGACGCTCGAACGGGTGGTCAAGATCCCAGTGGTCGTTTAGATGCTGGAAATACCACGCAATGTCACCGGTGGCCCCATCGAGGGCGAGCGTCGTGTTGTGGTACAGGTGTGCGTTCTCCGTGCCACCAAGGAGAAACTTGGGTGCCGGCGACGTCACGGAGGTGCCGATGTAGACCAGATCAAGACCTGGGTCATAGCTGGGGACCATCCACGCACCCACGTGCGAGCGTTGTTCGAACGGGACGTCACCCCACGTCTCGTCACCGGGCTCCCCGGGCGCCGGAATGAGTCGTCGGCGCCACAATTCAGCACCGCTCTCGGCGTCATGCGCAGTGATGACGCAGGCGTCCGGACCGCCTCGTGGCATGCAACTGCGACCGGACACCACTTTGCCGTTGGCGATGATCGGTCCAGAGGTCTGATTGGCAGGGTGAACACGATAGTCCAGAATCTGGGTCTCCCACGCCGGCTCCCCCGTCGTTGCGTCGAGCGCGAACACATAGTCGTCGGCACTGGTGTCGATGATCAGGCGTCCATAGATGGCGATGTTGCGGTTGGTGGCGGTGGCAAACAGATAGTCATCGAGGTCGTCCGGGATGTCCCGACGGTACTCCCATAGCAGATCGCCCGTGACGGCATCCAGTGCCTGTATGACATCGCTCGGGTTCGGCATGTAGAGGACCCCGTCATAGGCAAGCGGTGTCCCCTCCTGGGTCCCCGGCCCAAGCGCGCGGGTCCAGACCATACGGAGCCCGGCAACATTCTCACGGGTGATCTGGTTCAGCGGGCTATAACCCCAGCTATCGAGCGTGCGACGCCACATCAGCCAATCCGCAGGTTCCGGATCCTGCAACATGGCGTCGGTGACCGGGATGAAATCTCCGTTCTGCGCCCAACCGGGAATGGCGGCGGTGATTGACAGCGCGATAGTCAGACACGTCGACAGAGTCACTGACCGGGCCCTACGCATGGCGCCTCCGCGGATGAAAGGATCGTGGCGCGATTATAGCGGGCGCCCGCATGGTTCCCGCATGCGATCGCAAATCCCGTGACAGGCCACGAGTTCTCGGCTTCAGTGTTTTGACACGGAGCGACCACCATCGTACATTTCACGACCATCAGAGAGATCCCCCGACCTCCGCATGGCTCTCTTTCCAACCAATGAGCGCCACACGACTGAATCGCTGGCGGATCTTACCTATTGCCATCCGTTCGACCCTGCATTCGTCGAGGGAGAGCGGTCGGTGCTCAGCTGTGCGGTGACCGCATGTCGAGGCGAACACAATGTGGTTGGGACTCTGAGTCCGGTAGGTCGTGGGAGTGGTACCGGCGCGGTAGTGCTCGCGCTGGCGGGCCGCCCGGGCGAGCCTGGATGCCGGCAGTGACGACGGTCAGCTCTACGAGCCTATCGCGGGTCGATGACCGTCTTCAGCAGTGA
>JAYZGM010000133.1:0-6619 GCA_036336225.1 Acidobacteriota bacterium
AAGGACTACCCGACACCGGATAGCAAACAGGGGCTCGTCGAGTTGATTGAACACCCGGGAGGGCAGGCGGCGACGACGGTCACCGCCTGTGCGCGCTTGGGGTGGCGGGCTCGGTATGTTGGTCGTTTTGGCAGTGACGCCCGGGGCCAGCAAGCCCACCGCAGCTTAGCGGCGGAGGGCATCGATCTGTCGATGTGTGAGACGGTCGACGCGCCCCAAGCCGTGTCTCTCATCCTCGTCGATGGCGACGGGCGTCGCACGGTGTTGTGGCAACGGGCGGCCGCTCTCAATCTAACGGCCGATGACGTCCAGCACGATGTCGTCGCCGCCGGGCGTGTGCTGCATGTCGACTGTCATCAAACTGCCGCGGCGACCCAAGCCGCCGTATATGCCCGCCGGGCCGGCGTGCCCACCGTGGTAGACGTGGAAACGGTTCGGCCCGGAATTGACCGGCTCCTCGCCGAGATCGACATCCTGATTGCGGCCGGCGAATTTCCCGAGGCGTACACGGGGGTCTCGGGGATAGGCGCGGCGCTCGCGGCGCTGGCGTCCGAGTTTCGTCCAGCGCTGGTGTGCGTCACACTGGGCCCGGAGGGGAGTCTGGCGCTCGTCGACGGGACCGAGATCAGAACCCCCGGCTTTGAAGTCCCGGTGGTTGATACGACCGGCGCCGGCGACGTGTTCAGAGGCGGCTTCATCGCGGGCTGGCTCGGCGCTGGGCCTGACCCCGACGCGGAGACCGTGCTGGCCTATGCCAACGCCGTGGCCGCCCTCAAATGCCGGGGACTAGGTGCCCGAGCCATGATTCCGCGCCCCGACGAAGTCACTCAGCTGTTACGGAACGCGTGACCAACGCGCGACTCGGCACGTTTCAGGGGGCGACTCGATATACTGTATCTGATGGGAGCCCGACGTCTTCTACGGACATGCCGTGTGCGGTTGACGCGAGGTGTTCGTTCTTGCGGAGATGTCAGTTCTCGCGTCGCGGGGCCATTGTCAAATGCGCCTGCTCGTGAAGCGCCTCCAACACTTTTGGGTTGGAGGCGGAGCTTGCCCAGTCGTCTCGCAGAGGTTGGGTTCGTCGCCATGCTCACGGTGGTGACCGGAGCGGTGGTCGGGACACAGTCCAATCTCGCGAGTGAGGCGGCAGGGGCGCGACTTGAGAAGAAACTCCGCGCAATTGTCGAGCAGGCAGCACACCTGGGGCCGGATGCGACGCTGACGACACTTTCACAACACGAGATCAACGCGTATCTGACCTATCAAGGACAGTCTCAGCTACCCACCGGAATCACCGAGCCGTTCATCCGGATTACAGGGGAGGAGCGCGTCTCGGCCGAGGCTGTCGTGGACCTGAACACGGTCCGCGACAGACGGCCACGGGGATGGCTCGATCCCTTTCGCTATCTCGTCGGTCAGCTCGAGGTGACCGCCGCCGGCACGGTACACGCGTCGGAACGTGTGGCTCGGGTGTCGGTCGAAACGGTCACTGTGGCCGGTATTCCCGTGCCGATTCAAGTGCTTCAGGAAGTGGTTCAATACTACACACGCACGGCCGCGGCCCCGAACGGCACACGTCTCGACGAACCTATTCCCTTGCCTTATGACATCAGCGAGATCCGGTTGTCGTCCGGTGTCGCCGTCATCGTCCAGACGACTCGTTGACCCCCGCGACGACTCGGCCGGATAGGCGCGAAGACGTGGCCGGTGCTGCGAGTGGCCGCCCGCAGAGGTCCCCGGGTTCAGCGCCTGATGCGAGCCCTGACATGTCATTACGTTTTCTTAAAGGGGTCGGCCCCCGACGGGCCGGCGAGCTCGAGCGGGCGGGGCTGTGCACGTGTGACGACCTCCTGCATCGGTTGCCGATGCGATACGAGGACCGGAGTCGTCTTACGCGAGCAACTGATCTGCGACCAGGTCAAACCGTCGGCCTCTGTGGCGAGGTGGTCAGTAGCAGTCTCCGACGGACGCGACGACGTGGTTTCACGGTGTTCGAGTTGCTGGTCCGTGACGACACCGGGATGTTCCGGGTGGTCTGGATTAACCAGCCGTATCTCAATACCGTGTTCGTGCCCGGACAACGTCTTGCACTCTATGGAAAGACGGAGTGGCGCGAGCCCGGCGGGCTGCGGGTGATAAACCCGCAGTATGAACTCATCGGCAACATCGAGGATAGCGGTTCGGAGGGCGTACACACGACACGAGTCGTCCCGGTCTACGAGCGGATCGGGTCGCTCACCACTGGTCACCTACGTCGTCTGGTTCGGACCGCCCTGGACCAGCTACCTGAGGATATGCCCGATCCGCTTCCGGAGGAGCTGCGACAACGATACGACCTCCCCTCTCGTCGGAATGCGCTCGCCGACGCGCACTTTCCCCCACCGGACGTGTCCCTGAACCGGTTGAACTGTTTCCGGTCACCGGCGCAAGTCCGACTTATCCTCGAGGAGCTTTTTCTGTTCCAGCTTGGGCTTGGCTTGCGTCGTACGTCACGTGCGACCGAACCCAAGCCACACGTGATTCAGGTCAACGACCGCGTCCGGCGCGCCGCGCTCGCCGTGTTGCCGTTTCGGCTGACGAATGGTCAGAAACAAGCGCTCCGTATCGTGGTCGACGACCTTCGTCGCCCGTATCCGATGAACCGGCTCCTGCAGGGAGACGTGGGGTGTGGGAAGACAATGGTGGCGTTGCTCGCGGCGCTGGTCGCGATGGAAAACGGGCTGCAGGTCGCCTTCATGGCTCCCACCGAACTGCTTGCCGAGCAGCACTTCCTGACCATTCGCCCGGCTTTGGCGGGCTCCCGATTTCGCGTCGTGTCCCTTACCGGAAGCACCAGAGCCAAAGAGAAACGAGAGACGCTGGGCGCACTCGCGGACGGCACCGCCGATCTCGTGGTGGGCACCCAGGCCTTGGTGCAGCAAGGAGTGGCCTTTCGGGCTTTGGGTCTTGTGGTGATCGACGAACAGCATCGGTTCGGGGTGCTACAGAGGGCCACCCTACGGGAAAAAGGGCAACACCCGGACATTCTCGTCATGACCGCCACGCCGATTCCCCGCACCTTGGCCCTGACGAGCTACGGAGATCTCGACGTATCGGTGATTCGAGATCTGCCCCCAGGGCGAACGCCGGTTCGGACGACGCTCGACCCGGAATCGCGTCGCGAGGAGGTCTACGCCGCCGTGGAACGCGAGCTTGGAGCCGGACACCAGGCCTATGTGGTGTATCCGCTGGTAGACGAGTCGACCAAGATCGACCTCAAGGCGGCGACGGCGATGGCCAGCACGTTGGCCGACCGGTTCCCACAATACTCGGTGGGACTGTTGCACGGGCGCATGTCGGCCGAGACGCGAGACGAGGTGATGACCCGATTTGCGAGCGGCGCGCTCGACGTACTGGTGTCGACGACGGTGATCGAAGTGGGGGTGGATGTTCCCAACGCAACGATAATAGTCATTGAGCACGCGGAGCGGTTTGGCCTGGCGCAGCTCCATCAACTGCGGGGCCGGGTCGGTCGCGGGGCCGACGCGTCCTTTTGCCGGTTGCTGTATCAGGAACCCGTATCGGAGATTGGCCGGGCCCGATTGACCGCCATTACGGGAACGACCGATGGGTTTGAGATCGCAGAACGCGATCTGCAACTACGCGGTCCAGGTGAGATGTTAGGGATACGACAGTCGGGACTGCCGACGTTACGGCTTGCCAATCTATTGCGTGACCACGATCTCTTGGAGACCGCTCGCCAGGAAGCCGACCTGACGATTCGGCACGGGCGCGCCGCCGATGTGGTGGAGCGGCTCGACCCGGCGTGGGTCTCCCGTCTTGGTCTCGTTGCCGTTGGTTGAGACGATTAGGCACGCTATGCGGATCATTGCCGGTTCCTGCAAAGGACGTCGATTGGTGTCGCCACGATGGTCGGGGCTTCGACCGACCTCGGACCGGCTTCGGGAGACCCTGTTCAATATTTTGCGCGATGACGTGAGTGGCGCTCGCGTGTTGGATGGTTACGCTGGTACCGGGGCCGTTGGGATCGAGGCGTTGAGCCGGGGGGCGGACCACGTCGTTTTCATCGAACAGGACCGACGCGCCGTTGATCTCATTCAGCGGAACGTCTCTCACTGCGACTTGACCGGTCGGTGCACCATTCGTCAGGCGCACTTACCGGGTGCCCTGGTGGGAACGCCGCCGCGCGCGTTTGATCTGGTGTGGTTGGACCCACCCTACGATGCGTCGAATATCGGTGCCATACTTACCGCGGCGGCCGCGTGGGTTCGTGCCACCGGATGGGTGGTGCTCGAGCATGCATGGAAGACGAAACCGCCAGGGCCCGCGACGTTGCAGCCGATGCGCGTCGTTCGGGCAGGACGCAGCGTGGTTCAGTTCTATCAACCCACACCGATCGCGGAGACGATTTCGGCGAGAGCAGAGATAGCGGGCGGCTAGGGCCCGATCGTCATAGGAGACATTTGCATGGCAACTGACCGCTCCGGACGACTTGCGGTCTATCCGGGCACGTTTGATCCGTTGACGAACGGGCATGTCGATATCATTCAGCGGGGAGCAGTGTTGTTTGACCGTATCGTCGTAGCTATTCTCATCAACCCGGCGAAGTCACCCTTGTTTAGCGTGGCGGAAAGGGTCGAAATGCTTCAGGAAGTGTTCCAGTCGCAACCGGGGGTGGAGGTGGATACGTTTGAGGGCCTGCTGGTCCAGTATGCGGAACGCCGTCGGGCGAACGTGATCGTGCGTGGTCTGCGGGCCATCTCAGACTTTGAATCCGAGATGCAGATGGCGCTAATGAATCGACGTCTGAGCTCCACCATCGAAACAGTCCTGATGATGCCAACCGAGTCGTACACGTATCTCAGCTCGCGGCTCGTCAAAGAGGTCTTCGCCCTAGGCGGATCGATTCATGGCCTGGTACCAGAGACCGTTGAACGCCGGCTCTCGGAGAAGACCGGGGTCGTCGCGTCGCTCCGGGTCTAGACACCTCCGAGGGCCAAATGGGTGCAGTTACCGCAAGTGTTTTCACTCCTCGCGGGGTGTCAGTCCCAAACCGTGGGACCAGGATTCAGAGACCTGCTAGTGAAACCCGTCCGATGACACTGGTCGGTTTGGGACAGAGCTTCACGAGTAGTCCGTGGTACTCCCGCGTCGCACCGAGAGTGACGCTGAATCCGGCTGGCAAGGCGTAACGAGGGAGCCATTGGATATTGTCGGCCCCGCTGGATCAGTGCCGAACGGCGTCCCGTCGTGGGATTCAACGGAGCTCGAATGCAGCGGGGCGTGTGCCGCGGGCTGCGAGAGGGACCGATGACACTCGCCGAGCGGCTCAGCCGTGTCTCCGCGTCACAGACTCAGCAGGTGCTGGCCGCCGTACAACGGCTGCGTCGCGAAGGAATTGACGTCATCGATCTGGGTGCCGGTGAACCCGACTTTCCAACCCCGGACCATGTCAAGGCGGCCGCGGTCGCGGCCATCGATCGGAATTTCACCAAATACACGGCGGGGCGGGGCGTGATGGAGCTGCGGGAGGCTGTTGCCGCGCACTATGTTCAACACACCGGTGTCGCCTTCGACGTGGAGCACGTCGTTGTCACCTCGGGCGGGAAGCAGGGATTGTTCAATACGGCGCTGGCGCTGTTTGGACCGGGCGATGAGGTCATTACTCACGTCCCCGGGTGGCCTTCGATCGGAGAACAAATCCGGTTGGCCGACGCCGACCCGGTATTTGTCCGAACCCGCGCCGACGAGCGGTTTGAGCTACGTGCCGCCGCGGTCTTGGAGGCGATAACACCACGGACCCGCGGCATCGTCATCAATAGTCCGGGAAACCCGACCGGGGCGTTGATGCAGGAGGCAGAGCTGGCGGCGCTGGTTGATGGGATTGTGGGACGACAGATTTGGGTAATCCTCGACCTGTGCTACGAGCAGCTGGTCTACGACCCGGCACCCCACAACCTTGCGCGGGTGGTGCACGACCGGGTCCCTGATCAGACGGTGCTCGTCGGGTCAGCGTCGAAGAGCTATGCGATGACCGGGTGGCGGTGTGGCTGGATACTCGCCCCCGCGAGGATCGCGTCGGCGTGCAACGCCGTGCAGAGTCACTCAACCTCACATGCCACCTCGATCGCGCAGCATGCGGCCCTCGCCGCACTCACGGGTCCGCAGGACTGTGTGGACGCGATGCGAGAAGCGTATCGGTCCCGTCGTGACACCGTATTGTCCTGGCTTGAGACGGAGCCACGGATACGCGTTAATCGGCCCTCGGGGGCGTTTTATCTATTTCCCGATGTCTCGGAACTCCTCGACCCGGACGGACCGCGTACGACCGCAGAGCTCACTATGGCGCTACTGTCAGAGGCGCATGTCGGTCTGACCGCAGGGGAAGCCTTCGATGCTCCTGGGTTTCTGCGGCTGTCATACGCCGCCTCACTGGATACACTCGGCGAAGCGTGGGCGCGTATTCAACGATATCTAGCCTGATTGGTCACCAGCACGACCGTTTGGAGGTCGAGCGTAGGGTCTGGCCACAATAAGGTGCGCAGGGTCAGATTGCCGGTATTGAGATAGGTCACGCGTCCCACTTCGTGTGCGATCGCACCATTGTCGCGAGCGTGTT
>JAYZGM010000134.1:0-11982 GCA_036336225.1 Acidobacteriota bacterium
TCTCAAGATTGACCGTCGGGGGCAGCACTTGCTCACGCACGGTGAGTGCGATAATCCCGGCCTCGAGCCCACCCGCCGCGCCCAAAAGGTGACCGGTCATCGATTTGGTGGATGAAACGGCTAGGCGGTGTGCATGGTCACCAAAGTACCGCTTGATGGCGAGCGTCTCGATCCGATCGTTGAACGGCGTCGACGTCCCGTGCGCGTTGACGTAATCAACGCGCTCCGGAGAAATACCGGCCTGAGTGATGGCGGCGGCCATCACTCGTTGCGCTCCATCCCCGTCCTCGGCCGGGGCGGTGACGTGAAACGCGTCAGCGGACATGCCGTAACCGACAAGCTCGGCGTAGACCGGCGCGCCCCGTTCCAGGGCCCGTTCGCGTTCCTCAAGAATCAGCACACCGGCCCCCTCGCCGATGATGAAGCCATCTCGATCGCGGTCGAACGGCCGACAGGCGCTCGCGGGCTCGTCGTTGCGTGTCGACAGCGCGCGCATCGCCGCGAACCCACCGACACCCATCGGGGTAATCGCCGCCTCGGAGCCGCCGGCCACCATCACATCCGCGTCGTCGCGTCGAATCGTCTCAAAAGCGTCACCGATGGCGTGAGCAGAGGCGGAGCAGGCGGTGCACGTGGCCGAGTTCGGCCCCTTCGCTCCGAGGCGAATCGACACCTGTCCGGCCGCCAAATTGATGATGGCCGCGGGGATAAAAAACGGCGAAATCTTTCGCGGGCCGCCCGCAAGCAAGGCGCGATGCTCGCGCTCGATCGTACTAAATCCTCCGATACCTGACGCGATATACACGCCAACCCGGGCGGCGTTCTCGGGTGTTACCTCCAACCTCGAGTCTTCTCGGGCAAAATCCGCGGCGGCGATGGCATATTGGATGAAGACGTCCATCTTCTTGACGTCTTTCTTGGCCACAAAGTCGCACGGATCGAATGCACGCACCTCGCCCGCGATCCGAGACGCGTAGGCGGAGGCGTCAAACTTGGTGATCGGACCGATCCCGCTCCGCCCTTCACACAACGCGTCCCACGTCGTCGACGTTCCGATCCCAAGTGGCGACACCAGGCCGACCCCCGTCACCACTACCCGTCTACTCACAGGCACTCCCCGGTCGACATTGACGGCCTATTTCTTAGAGTGCGAATCGATGTATTCAACGGCCTCTTTGACCCGCGTGATCTTCTCAGCGTCTTCATCCGGAATCTCAAGACCGAACTCCTCCTCGAACGCCATCACGAGTTCCACGGTGTCAAGAGAATCCGCCCCCAGGTCGTCGACAAACGACGCATCTGAGGTGACTTCTTCTTCATCGACACCGAGTTGCTCCACGATGATGCTCTTCACCTTCTCAGCAACGGCCATTCACTCGCCTCCTACATGTACATGCCACCGTTTACCGCCAGCACATGCCCTGTAATATACGCTGCCTCGTCTGACGCCAAGAAACACACTGCCCCCGACACGTCGTCGGTCGTCCCCAAACGCCCAAGCGGAATCTGTTCGACCAGCGTGGCCCGCGCAGACTCGCTCAACCCTGAAGTCATGTCGGTCTCGATCATGCCCGGCGCCACCACGTTCACGGTGATCCCTCGCGACGCAACCTCCCTCGCCAACGCCTTCGAGAATCCCGCCAGACCGGCCTTTGAGGCAGCGTAGTTAACCTGTCCAGCGTTGCCCATCTGCCCCACGACAGACCCGAGATTGATAATACGTCCCCGGCGTTGCTTCAGCATCGGACGTAGCACCGCACGGGCGCAGCGGAAGGCCGCCGTCAGGTTGGTGGCCACCACCGCATCCCAATCCGCTGGGCTCATCCGCAGGGCGAGCTGATCACGCACGATACCCGCATTGTTCACGAGCACGTCGACTCGTCCACCGGTCTCGACTGCAGTCCGCACCATGTCATCAATCTGGACCGCGTCGGTCACGTCCACACTCGCGGCATGGGCCTGTCCGCCTGACGCGCGAATGTCGTTGACCACCTTCTCAGCGTGGTCTCCCCGGGCGGCCGCAACCACCACCGCACCGGCCTGTGCGCAGCGGACGGCGATGCTGCGGCCGATGCCACGCGAAGCCCCGGTCACAATGACGACGCGGTCACGAAGGGTGTCGAACATAACCTGGTGGCGCTAGTGTCACGTTCCGCGAGGCTCGCTGCACAATCGCAGCGGGCCCTCCTGCCGGCCGCTCAAACACGGCCGATATGCTCCTTCATCGCGCCTGGCCACGGACCCATTCCACGACTGACTGTACCGGACCCTAGGTAACCAGCGCCGCCACTGCTCGCTCTACCCCCTCCGGGTCAGATACGGAGAGCCTGCGTGCCCCGCGCTCGATCTTGCGAATGAGACCGCTGAGCACCGTCCCTGGACCGATCTCCACAAACGTGTCGACCCCTTCGGATAACAGGCGCCGAACGACCTGTTCCCATTTCACCGGCGCCGTGACCTGATGCACCAGCGCCGTAATGGCGGAGGCAGCATCGCGTTTGGGCTCGGCATCCAGATTCGCGACTACGGGAACGGTCGGATCCGACACGACCAGCGAGCGCAACTCTGGCTCAAGCCGGTTCTGCGCCGGCAGCATCAACGCGCAGTGGAATGGCGCACTTACGGTCAGCGGCAACACCCGTTTTGCGCCGAGTGCCTTGGCCCGGCGTCCGGCCCGCTCCACGGCACCTGATTCACCGGCGATGACGACCTGACCCGGGGCGTTGACATTCGCGGGACTCACCACCTGATCTTCGCTGGCCTCGCGACACGCGCGGGCGACCATCGGTTCGTCCAGACCCAATATAGCTGACATGGCACCCTGGCCCACCGGCACGGCGTCCTGCATATAGCGCCCACGGTTACGAACCGTCCGCATGGCATCGCCGAAGGAGAGTGTGCCGGCGGTCACATGGGCCGCATACTCACCCAGGCTGTGACCGGCGAGCCAGCGCGCCTCAACCCCACGTGCAGTGAGGGCTCGCGCAGCCGCCGTGGCCACCGCCACAAGCGCTGGCTGTGTGTGTTCAGTCAGGGTCAGTTGTTCGGCCGGCCCATCGAAACACAGTGAGCTGATAGACATGCCCAACGCCGCGTCCGCTTGCTCGAAGGTCTCACGACACTCCGGATACTCGTCGGCAAGCGCGCGCCCCATACCAACCTGCTGCGACCCCTGACCCGGAAACACGAAGGCAATCATCCCTTTGTCCACTGCACCGAGACCCGAGCCGGCACGGACGCCGATCCGATGATCGCGCCGGTGGTCAATCGAAGCTCACGCTCAATACTGCTCAGCATGTTGCGTGTCGCAAACCGGTAAGCCATCGCCAGCGCGTTTCGCACCGCCTTAATTGATGATCGACCGTGCCCGACAATGCACAAGCCTGACACCCCAAGCAACGGGGCCCCCCCCACCTCGGAGTAGTCAAACCGTTTCCGAAATCGGCGAAATGCGCGTCGAGACAGCAGATACCCGACCCGGGTGCCAAACGTGCGGTTGAGCTCGTCCCGTAAAAACTCTTCAACGACTTCGACCAATCCCTCGCTCACCTTCAGGGCGATGTTGCCAGTAAACCCGTCACACACGATAACTTCCGCCTGCCCCCGGTAGAGATCGCGCGCCTCGATATTGCCAACAAACGCGAGCGTGCCGTCACGCAAAAGGCTATGCGTCTCGCGGGTGAGTTCGTTCCCTTTGGTCTCCTCTTCACCGATCGACAACAGTCCCACGCGGGGACGCGGCACACCCAGCACGACACGAGCGTAGGCCGTGCCCATGGCTGCGAACTGCAAGAGGTGCTGGGCGCGACACTCAACGTTCGCGCCCGAGTCCAGCAGAACCGCACCGCGCCCGACGGTCGGTATCGTCGTCGCCAGCGCCGGCCGGTCAACTCCCGGGAGTCTGCCAAATGCTCGGTGCGCGGACAGCATAGTCGCGCCAGTGTTCCCCGCGCTAAACAGCGCGACCGCCTCGCCCTTCGCGACCAAGTCGGCGGCCAACCGCACGGCCGCCCGCGGCTTACGACGCAGCGCGGACGCCGGTGACTCGCGCATGTCAATGGCGTCGGGAGCATCGACAACCGACACGTCTAGCGTGCCAGCGTCACCATGGCGTCTCAGCTCTTCATGAATCGATTCCCGTACCCCGACAAAGATGATTCCGACACCGAGGTGTCGGGCCGCGACCAGTGCCCCGTCGATGATGTTTCTGGGCGCATAGTCCCCTCCGGTCGCATCCACTGCAATTCGCAACGGACCAGTGTGCGCCTCGACATGACGACTGCTCACCGAGATCTAGCTCGTCGTAAGAGCCCCACTGCGATCGAACCGCGCTGCATCCCGTTTGGACGACGTTCCCCGGGGTCAAACACTCCCAATTCACTGCCCACCGCCGTCCGATGCACTAAACTTCCTTGACCGGACGCACCTGACGGCCCCGATAGTAACCACAGTGCAGACACACCTGATGCGAGGGCTTCCGTTCGTGACACTGCGGGCATTCACCCAGCATCACTGGAACAAGACTATGGTGTGTTCGCCGCTTGGCGGTCCGGGATTTGGAGTGCCGTCGTTTGGGGTTCGCCATTGCTACATTCCTCTCACACGACGCCGAGCATTCGACGCGGGTCGTGATGACCTTAAGGACCGGCCCAGAGACAATTCATACCAATGTGCTTCTGACGGGTCCTTACTGTTTTAATAGGTGTTTCAGCCCGGCAAATCGCGGGTCTTCCCATGTCTCATCGCACTCACAGACCGTCACGTTACGGTTGCCGCCACACACCACACACAACCCACGACATTCATCTCGACACAGCGGCTTCATGGGCAGCGACAGCTGAAACTGCTCACGTACCAACTGCCCCAAATCGATCCGGTCATCCCGAAAATACGCCGTGCTCAGGTCCGATTCTTCAACCTGACTCTCAGGCTCCCCGCGATTCTCTGTGGCGGCCACATAGAGCAGGTCGAGTTCCACACTGACGTCTGTCGGATACGGTTCGAGGCAACGCGCGCACTGTAACTGCAGTGTGGCATCGATCCGACCGAGCAAATGGTATTTCGTGTCATCCTTCTTCAGGATAGCGTCCAACGTGGCTGGTGCCGCGAGCCTATACTGCTCCTCGTCATGCGTCCCTAGCGCGGTTGCTGAAAACGTGCGTTGGACCTGCGTCGTTGGCTGCTGGATCTCTTGTAGATCCAAAAAGCACGACGATACGGGCGGCGGAGGCGTCACGGTCGCTGTAGTTCTCCACGGGCCGGGCCGCCCGCAACACACACCCGGCCGTCTCCGAGCGACGCATCATGCCGGTCAGAGCCGCGGCGTCACGTCCTCTCGGCCAGGCGCATCACCTCGTCACACTGTGACATACGGGATTCACCACGGCCGACCAAGTCGGTCAAAGTCCCCCCCGCCGCGGATAGCCCGCGCACGGGTGAAACTAAAATTATACATACCTTTGGAGGGTAACGCGTCGTTCTTGCGGTTCGGACGACGACAATCGGGTCGTTCTTGAGGCCCCAAACACTGGCACGTCCCGCACCCGTACACAAAAAAACGGGATGCCCGCCGGAAAGGGGCCTCCCGAATGTCGGTTCGTGGCGGGTCACGCCGGCCACGTCATCCGAGCCCTACTGAATTCGGTCGGCTCCAGCCGGGGCGCCGTTCTGCGTCACCGCCACGTCAGCGGTGGAGTGATAGATCGTGCCACCCTGATTCGTGCCGAAATATCGGACACCGCCACCAGACGTCGGGGCGCCGGCAACGAAGTAGGTTGAAATGGACGCTCCCGTAGCAACACCGTTACAGCTCGCGGGCGCACCGGCCGCCGCGGCTCCGGATGTCAACGTGATCGTGTAGCTGCTCTTTATCGACGGGTCGGAGTTGAGGTCAGGCCCCACAAACCCGTCACCGCCGCCGACGGTTGGCGCGGTCGCCAGCGACGCCAGGCTGGGAGCATAGAATCCACTGCCGCAGCTCGCGGCGTAGGTCGACTGAGCCGAGTTGATCGCCCGCAGCGACCCGATGGCCGATGCTTCATTGCCAGACATACGGGCTCTCAGGAGACCAGGCACCGCAATAGCGGCAATGCTCCCGATGATGGCGACCACGATCAGCAGCTCGATGAGAGTGAAACCTCTGTTATCCCTTGTCCGCATTATCTTTCTCCCTATGGCCGAATCATCTCGGCGAGTACACTGCCGCTCTGTGGTGTTGTCGCGTTCACACCAACCTATTCGGCAATTCAGAAGCCATCAACACAAAAATACGTAAGATGCTGATTGCAAACAACTTACTGGAATCGGTGTTCTTGGCAGCGAGATAATGTGACATTAATTGACATCCAAAAGACAAGTTACGTTAATTCAGTGACGAAATTGTGCATAGATGGGCTGGTCGATAATGACTTACACCTCATCTCCGGCGCGAGACGCCACGGACACCCATGGGCGCGGAATATACAGCTGCTCGTACAACCTCACCGCAAACCGGTCAGTCATACCAGCAATGAAGTCCTTTGCCGCAACGTCGAGCCCCTCGGCCGCGACGGTGCGCGAATCGAGAAACCGGCTCGGCTGTTGCCGGACCTTCTGCCAGAGCCCCCCGAGGATGCCGGACGCCTTGTTGAACTCGGCGGTCGCGATCAGATTTTCGTAGACCGTCTCGAACAGAAAGGTTCGTAGCGACAAGAGCGCCTCGAGCACCTCATCACTCATCCGCAACTCAACCACCGGCACGACGACCCGGGTCGAGCCCACGACATCTTCAACCAAGGTGCCGATACGCGTCGAGGAAGACTCGCCCAAACGGTCGAGGGCCTGCACGGGTAGATCGTCCTCCCGAAGAACGCCGGCGCGGACGGCATCGTCGATATCGTGGTTGACATACGCAATGATGTCGGCGACACGAGCAACCTGCCCTTCGAGCGTTGTTGCCCGGCGACCGGGGTCAATCCCGACTGGCGCGCCATCCTTCCCCTTTGAATGCTTGGCGATGCCGTCGCGCACCTCCCAGGTCAGATTCAACCCCTGCCGGTCGTTCTCCAGAATCTCGACGATACGCAGACTTTGCTCATAGTGGTTGAATCCACCGGGAGTCAGGTCCCGAAGTGCAGCTTCACCGGCGTGCCCAAACGGCGTGTGTCCCAAGTCGTGGCCGAGGGCAACCGCTTCGGTGAGGTCCTCGTTCAAATGAAGCACCTTGGCGATGGTTCTCGCGATCTGAGACACCTCGAGGGTATGGGTGAGCCGGGTGCGGTAGTGGTCGCCAGTCGGCGCAAAAAACACCTGGGTCTTGTGTTTGAGCCGTCGGAACGCCTTGCAATGGACGATTCGGTCACGATCGCGATGAAACGCGGGCCGGACCGGGTCCTCCTCTTCGGACCTCGCCCGCCCTCGCGACTCCCGGCTCTTGGCCGCATAGGACGCCAGATGCGCGTCTTCCCGCGCCTCGAGATCTCGTCGAATCATCGCTGCTCCTTCGACCGCCCCGGTCAGACAACGCGGGGCCGACTTGGTCGGGCTGCCTCACTCCCCGGCTGTCCGGCCGCACACGCCATCGAGTAGCGCAAGTGCGTCCTGCCTCCGGCGGGGACGCTCCCCCGGCCCTTCGACCCAGTGGACCCCGGGCTCCTTCTTGAACCAGATCCGTTGCCGACGCGCGTATCGCCGATTCTCCCGCACGATCAGCGCCCGAGTGGCTGGCAGATCTCGCTCGCCCCGGAGATACTCGAGCCCCTGACGATAGACGAGCCCGCCGAAGGGGCCCGCGTCACCAGGCACACCTGACTCCAATAGACCGCGGATCTCGTCCAGCAGACCTCGGTCCAGTTGCTGGTCGACACGACGAGCAATTCGCTGCTCGAGGAGGTCGTCCGAGATGATCACCCCAACGGTGACGACCGTGTATCCAGCAATCGGGGAACGGGTGTCTGCGAAGTGCCGGGTCAGGGTCCGCCCCGTCATCAGATACACCTCGAGCGCGCGAACGATCCGCTTCTCGTCGGCCGGCTGAATCCGCTCCGCGGACTCGGGGTCACACCGCTGCAAGAAGCGGTGCAGGCTCAAGTTCCCGCGACGCTCGGCCACCCGAGACAAGCGCCGCCGGAGGACTGGATTTCGACCGGGCCCGGGAAACAGTCCTCGTGTCAGGGCCCTGTAGTACAGACCAGTCCCCCCCACCAGAATCGGCAGGTGGCCACGGGCCGTCACGTCCTGCACCACACGAGCAGCCTCCCGGCTGTATCGTGCGGCCGAATACACCTCAGTCGGTTCGACGACATCCACCAAGTGATGCGGGATACCTCGCCGCTCACCAGCCGGCACCTTGTCAGTCCCGATATCGAAACCGCGATAGACCGCGGTGGAATCACAACTGATGATCTCGCCCTGGCGTGCTTCGGCGATCGAAAGTGCCAGGGCGCTCTTCCCTGTCGCCGTAGGTCCCACGACGGCCAGCAACACAGGGCGACCGTTCCCGTCTCGCGATCCAGCAAGCACGGCGCTAACGCAACACGCTCACAACAAGCAGAACCGTTAGGAGCAGAAAAAGCCCGAGCTGTTGGCGACGAGTGGGCCCCATGCGACCACCCATTCCACTACCGCCCTCGGGGGCGCTCATTGAAGTAAAACGTGACCGTGAAGAATGCCTGATCGTCTGGATACTCCGGTGGTAACGGATAGGTGGGATTTGAGCCACGCATGGCGTTGAATGCCGAGTTCGTAAAAGCGTCCACCGCCGAGGGTCGCTGAATCGCCAGGTCGGTGAGCGCCCCGTCTTTGTGCACGTTAAAGGTCAGGACAACGTTCCCCGACATCGACATCGCGGCGTAGGGAATGAACCAGTTGCGATAGATCTGGGCGCGAAACCGGCGTAACCAGGAGCCAAAGTCGACCCCTTTTGAGTCGAACTGGATATCTGGGCCATAGAGATCGGTTTCCCCTCTCAGATTATGGAATGTCTGGTTCCGGGCCACACTGTCGAGCCCACGTAACGCTTTATTCAGGATCGTGCCCGGGCGGTCGCCCAGCGGGCCAGAATTCGTCTGCAGGCCGGCGTCCGCAAACAACGTCTCCGTGGCCGCGCTCCCATCGCCGGGCGTGGCGTCCGGTGTCTCTGGCGGGGGAGCATCTGAAACGCCGTCGTCAGCCCCGTCAACCGGCTCGCTCACCGGCGTCTCGGTGGGGTCAGCCTCGTCGCCCGGCCGCGACACGGGCCCAAACCCCTCGGCCGGCACAGGTGTCTCTATAAACTCGAATGAATTGCCCTCGGCGTTGGGCAGGTCGTTCTCGGGGTTGTCCGCCTGTGTGGGTGCCTGCGCCACGCGGTCGAGATCGGAGAGATCGACCTGCGGCGGAGGAACGGCCGCCGAAGTATCCACCAACGGTTCTACAAAAATGAACGTCGGATCATCCGATGTCTCTCGAAGTAGCGTGAGTTGCTCCGCCTCGGCGATTTCGACAAGGCGCTCCGCTCGCCGCTCGGCTGCGTCTTGGACAAACGGCAGCATCGGACCAAGAACCACGAGGAAGGCTCCCACCAAGTGGGCAAACAACGACAACAAGGCGCACTCGCGCCAGGACATCGCCGACTCGACGGTCGGTGTCTCGAAGTGCCGGTCTTCGAAGTCGAAATACATCTGGCGGGAACGTCGTTTCCCAGTATACCGCTGCCAGTAAGACTCCGCCCAACGCGGCGACCAAACTCTGCCCGAACGACGTGTTATTTGTTACGCCTGCCCGAAGAACGCCGGGTCACCCCGAACGGAGTATCGTTCATTTCTCCCGAACACAGATTGCCTCATCGCGTCGGTGGCTTCCTCGCCACATAGAGATAGACGACGCCAAAGGTCAGACGGTTGATTCGTATCTCGTCGAACCCGGTGTCGCGAAGCAGCGTACCCAACTCCTCAGGACTAAGAAACATACTGACCGAGGCAGGCAAGTATGCGTAGGCTTCCGTATGACTGGACAAGAAACGCCCAATCCGGGGCAACACGCGTCGGAAGTACCAGAGATACACGGCCCGCACGAAGGGCAGTCGCGGTTCGCCAAACTCGAGAATCGCAAGACGCCCGCCGGGTTTGAGCACTCGAAAGAACTCGCCAATCGCCTGTCCTGGCTCCTGCACGTTACGGATACCAAACGCGATGGTGACGGCCTCCACTGCCTCTGAGACACAGGGGAGCCAACAGGCGTCGCCACGAGCCAGTCGAACGACCCGCTCTAACGCCGCCATCTGAATCTTCGCCTCACCGAGCTCGAGCATCGCACCGGCAAAGTCGACACCCAGTACGAACCTCGGCATTGCGTTGGGCCGACAAGCGGCCAGAGCGAGGTCGGCCGTGCCCGTGCACGCATCGAGAATCCGAGCCCCCGGTGGTGGGTTGATGGAGTCGATTGCCCGGCGTCGCCACCGGCGGTCGAGACCGGCACTGAGCAGATAGTTGAGCCGATCATAGCGATGCGCGATGGCATCGAACATGCCCGCAATGCGTCGCGGATGCTTGTCAAGTGACACCCCAGGCGCTGTCGACGGCAAGGGCGGTGACAGGTCGGTCATCCGGTCCAAGATGGATACAGGTCGTGGGCAAAACCCAACGCCCCGAGGATCTTGCCGGCCATGAAATCCGCCAAGTCATCAAGACTCGTCGGGCGCTGATAAAAGGCGGGCATGGCCGGCAACACGAGAGCTCCTGCTTCGGCCGCCGCAACGAGATTGCGCAATTGCGGGAGGCTCATCGGCGTCTCTCGCGGCACGATCACCAGGGGACGACGCTCTTTAAGCATGACATCTGCGGCCCGCTCGATGAGCGTTCGAGAGAGCCCGTGCGCGACACCAGCCAGGGTCTTCATCGAGCACGGCACAATCACCATTCCGTCACAGCGATAGCTGCCACTGGCGATCGACGCGCCCACATCACGATTACGATGGGAAACCAGCACGCCGCGTCTGACGTCGTCGCCATACCGACCGGCCAAATAGTCAGGAAGATCCCCGACCGTCACCTGTGCACCAAGCTCATCGTGCAGCAGTCGGCGTCCGTAATCAGAGGCAACGAGCTCAACCCGACACCCCTCCGCCAACAACGCTGCCACCGTGCGCACCGCGTACAGTGCCCCACTCGCCCCGGTAATGCCGACCGATACACAGGGTTCGGGTCTAGCCAACATAGAGGGCACCCGCGGTGGCGGCAAGATAGAAAAGACCGACATATCCGTTCAAGTCGAATGCTTGCTTGACGCGAGAAAGATCGTCGGCCGCCACGAGGGACTGCTCGTAGGCCAGCATCGTGGCCACCCCGACGACGCCGAGCAGATACCAGACTCCCAGAGGCGCTACCAGCGCCACCCCCGCCAACGCCAGTACCGTCGCGACGTGGAGCCATCGTGCGATGACCAGCGAGGTTCGCACCCCGAACCGTTCTGGAATGGAACGAAGCCCCTGTCGGCGATCAAACTCGAGATCCTGGCACGCATAGAGAATGTCGAACCCCGCCACCCATGCTCCGGTCGCCAACGCCAAGAGCCACGGTGCCCATCCTCCACGTCCCCCGGCCGCCAACCATCCACCCACCGGAGCCACGGCCAGCGCCAGCCCCAGGAACAACTGAGTGTATGCGGTGTATCGCTTTGCCAACGAGTACCAGAAAACGATCGCGAGGGCCACAGGAGACAGCAGGAAGCAGACCAGCCCCAGCCGCGTGGTCACGAGCACAAATCCGATCGACGCCACGACCACCAAGATCACCGCGTCCCGCGAAGAGATAGCCCCCCGCGGGAGCTCGCGGTTGGCAGTGCGAGGATTCAACGCGTCATACCGGACATCGACGATCCGGTTGAACCCCATGGCCGCGGTTCGTGCTAACACCATCGCCACCACGATCCACGCCACACGCATTGGCGTCACCAGATGCTCTTGGGCTGCGAGCAGCGCCCCCACGAGCGCAAAGGGAAGCGCGAAGACCGAATGTCCGATTCGCA
>JAYZGM010000135.1:0-9302 GCA_036336225.1 Acidobacteriota bacterium
CCGATGGGTATGCTATTAGCGGTTCCATTGACCATGATCCTGAAGATCGCATTCGAGAACACGACAGATCTGCGTTGGATTGCCGTGTTGCTCGACGCAAACCCCTCCACGGGGCCCTCGGTCAAGAAGCCTCGGGAGACCGACGTTCCCGTAGTCGCTGCAACACCGACCGATGTTCGCCGTGGACCGCAAGCGCCGACGCATACTCCGGTTGTGTAAAGCCGAGCTCCTTGGCAATCTGTCCGGCCTGCGACTCCTCGATCGTGCTAATGGCACCATCGGCCGCGGCTACCGCGAAAATACAGTCTAAGAGGTGCAGGCGCTCGGTCGGCGTGGCGATGTCACGAAATTCTCGGGTCACGAGAAAATTCTCAGTGCCACCGAACAACCGGGCCTGGCTCTTGGCAATCTCGATGACGAGAACCGCCTGACTTTCGGGGAGATGCCCAAGTTGTTGCACGATCTCCCGCATGGCGGCGGTCTCACTGACACACACGTTCGAGTCGGCGTGGGCGACCCGACTGAGGACATAGGCAAACGCGGCGAGGAACCGCGCCCGCGCTGGGTCGAGCGCCTCGAGCTCGCCGACGATCCGCTTGACCGTGTCCGTGTCGCCGTGCTTCGAGGTCGCCCCGCTCCCGACGCCGAGTCGTTCGAGAATTCCCATTGCAACTGTCCTACCCACGTCTCAGGTTTCGGCAGCCGACACCGTCAAGACCCGTCGGCTTCGCGTCGGAGCTGGTCCACAAAATCAGCGGCCACCCGGTCCGGATCCTCGCCTTGCTCGTCGACCGCAAGATTCATGCGGCGCATCGCCTCGACCGTGATCACTCCGTCGAGTCGCCGAAGTGCGGCGGCAACGTCAGGACGATCCAGGGTGAAGGCCGTGTTGACCAAGACGACCGCATCGTATGGGGGGATCGCACCCCGGTCGTCATCCAACACACGCAGGTCATACGCCGTGATCCGCCCATCGGTGGTGTACGCACTGATAAGGTCCACCGCGCCCTCGGCCACGGCCTGATACATCAGCGCGGCGTCCATCGTGCGTTCCTCTGCGAGGGCGAGACCATAGGTGTCTTGGATCGCGACCCATTCCGGACGGGAAAAGAACTCAAAGTCGCCGCCCATCGACAGGGTGGAACCCAGCGGAACCAGGTCGCTGATCGCGGTGAGCGCCAGCCTGTCGGCATCGGTGGCGCGAGCCGCCACGGCATACGCGTTTTCGAACCCGAGCGCCGCGACCACGTCGATGTCATGTTCATCGGTGAGAAACTGGCTGACCTCCGAAAGTACCTCGGCGCGGCTGACTCCGATGGACGTGCGGCGCATGACATGGGCCCACAAGGTTCCGGAATAGTCGACATAGACGTCGATATCACCTGCCGCCAGGGCATCGAAGGCCACCATCGAACCCAGCGACTGCATCTGCGTCGAGGGGTGGCCGGTCTCGTGTGTGATCCACTGGCCCAACAGGCTGGCCAGGATGTATTGCTCCGTAAATCCCTTGGCGCCGATCCGGACGGGGTGCTCGTCACTTGGGACAAGAGAGAGGGCTAGGGTTGCACCGGTGTACGCGTAGAGGGCGATCATGACACTGACGACACCCACGACCTGACGTGTGCGGCGGTGCCGGATGCCGACCTCAAGACCCCGCACGAGCCCATCGAGCAGCAGTGCGAGCGACGCCGAGGCGACACAGCCCACAAGCACGGCCGCGTAGTTCCTCGTCTGGAGCCCGCTGAAAATGTAGTTCCCTAAGCTGGTGGCACCGACCGGGGTTGAGAGTGTCGCGACCCCGACGGTCCACACAGTCGCGGTCCGTAGCCCGGCGACGATGACCGGCATCGCGAGTGGTAGCTCGACCTGACGGAGTTGTTGCCCCGGTGTCATGCCAACCGCCCTCGCCGCTTCTTTTATGGCGGGGTTGACCTCTGAGATTCCGGTGACCGTGTTCCGCAGGATCGGCAGCACGCCATAGAGCGTGAGACCGATGAACGCCGGTAGAAACCCGATACTCTGGAGCTGTAACGCCGCGAGGGTCGGGACCATCACCGCCAGCAGTGCCAAGCTGGGTATCGTCTGGATGATGGCGGCCGCGCCGAGCGCGGGGCGTCCGAGCCAGGCGACACGCGTAATGGCGACGCCGAGCGGCAGGCTCACGGCGGTGCTACAGAGTAGTGCCAGGAGCGTCAGTTGAAGGTGAGCCGTGAGATAGGCCGGTAACAGTGAGAGCTGCTGCGTCATCGTGGCGACCCGCCTTTCTCCGTATCGGCCAGGAGGGCATCGACGACCCGGGCTTCACGACGCGGTGTGTCGAGGAGTTGCCGGACATAGTCGTCGGCCGGGTGATGCATCAGTGTCGTCGGAGTCCCGACTTGAACCAATGCCCCAGTCTGCATGACCGCGATGCGATCGCCGAGGACCAGGGCTTCGACCATGTCATGCGTGACAAAGACCGCGGTCAGGCGGAGCTCACGTCGGATGCGGGTGAGCGACTCTTGTAGGTGTTGTCGCGTGAGCGGGTCAAGCGCGGCAAACGGCTCGTCGAGGAGCATGACACGGGGGTGCGCGGCTAACGCGCGGGCGACTCCCACGCGTTGCTGCTGCCCGCCAGAGAGCTGATCAGGACGTCGGTTCCGAATCTCGCGGGGTAGCTCGACGAGATCGAGGAGCTCATTGACCCGTCGGACCCGGTCCGTCGCACCCCACCCCACCAACGAAGGGGTCACGGCGATGTTCTCGGCTACACTCATGTGCGGAAACAGCCCTACCTGCTGAAACGTGTATCCGATTTGTCTTCTCAGCTCATGAGGGGGGAGGGCGCGGACGTCCTGACCATCCAGTTGGACTGAGCCACTGGACGGCTCGATCAGTCGGTTGATCATTTTCAGGGTTGTGGTTTTGCCACTGCCCGAGCCACCCAGCAGGACAAGGAGCTCGCCCTCGGCGATCTGGAGGGAGAGCTCGTTCACGACGACCTGCTTATCGTATCGTTTGGTCAGCCGTTGGAGCTCGATCATGCCTTGACGCGGATACGACCGCTCCGCTAAAGCTCGAGAAGCAGCGGGTGTTCGAGTCGGTCGGCGACCCACCGCAAAAAACGGACGGCATCGGCACCGTCAATAAGCCGATGGTCATAGGACAGCGAGAGCGGCAACATCGGACGCGGCTCGAAACGGTCGTGCCGGTAGACGGGCGCCGGTGCCGATCGGGACAGTCCCAGGATGGCGACCTCCGGATAGTTCACGATGGGGGTAAACAATGTTCCACCCAGACCGCCGAGGTTGGTGATCGTGAAGGTACCGCCTTCGAGATCTCGTGGTGACACCCGACCCGCCCGGACCGTGGAGGCGATCTTGGCGATCTCGGAAGACAAGGTGCCGAGGGTTTTCGTATCGGCCGCTCGAATGACCGGCACAATGAGACCACGATCGGTATCGACCGCCACGCCGATATTGATGTATTGCTTGTAGACAACCTCATCGCGTGCCATGTCAAGCGACGCGTTGAACTGCGGGAACTCCTTGAGTGCGGCTGCAGCCACGGCGACGGCAAGTGCGGTCACCGTCACCGGATGCTCGGGAGCGGTTTTCTTCGCCGTCCGACGTATCGCCTCGAACTCGCTGATGTCCGCCCGGTCGTGCTGCGTGACATGGGGCACCGCGTGCCAGGCTTGGGTCATCCGCCGCGCCACGGTGCGTCGGATACCGTTCATCGGCGCCCGCTCGATGGCGCCCCACCGCGCAAAGTCAGGTAACGTCGGCACGGTGACCGTCCGTGCTCCCGTGAGCTGACTTTCCAGCGCACGCTTGGCATGGGCCTTCACGTCCTCCGGTTTGACTCGTTCGTGGGTGCCAGAGCCCTGGACCGTATCGATATCCACCCCGATCTCACGGGCGAGCTTTCTGACCGAGGGCGCCGCGAGGGCGCGGCGGCGTTGGCGTGAGGGTCCCGTGACGGAGGCTGGCACCGTGGAAGGAGGAGGCTCGGCGAGCACGCGGTGTTCCGCCGGGTCGTTCTGACCGGGTGAGGAACTGGTCGTGGCTGGCTGTGGTGTGATGGCTGCCGTGTCTGCCGGCGTGTCTGGGACAGAGGCACGTGGCGCGGTTGAGCCGGCCGTCTCGAGTGAGACAATCAGCTCCCCCACGGCGATTGTTGTGCCAGCCTCGACCGCGACGGTTCGAACTACACCCGCCGCAGGCGACGGCACCTCCACTGTTGCTTTGTCCGTCTCGACCTCTAATAACGCCTGGTCCGCCGTGACCGTATCACCCACGGCGACGAGCACCCGAACGACGTCGGCCTCGTCGATCCCTTCGCCAAGCTCTGGCAGTTTGACCTCGATTGCCACCGTTGCTCCCCGTCTGTCCTCCCGGCGGGCGGCGCCACTAGCTGACCGCCGGGTCTGGTTTGCCTGGGGCGATTCCTGGTTCTGTGATCGCCGTCGCGACAACCTCTGGTTTGATCGCTTGGTCTCGCGCCAAGGCCCGCAGCGTGCCGGTCGATGACGGCGTCGAGTGAGTCGAGCCAGTCGCGAATTTCTGCTGGGTCAAGCCCGGGGAACTCCCGTGTCGTCGTGGTCATAACGTCGTCGAGGACGAGGAGCGGCGCCCATGGGAGCTGGACGCTGCGCGTGTGCAGCGACGGATGTCGCTTGGCCGACGGGCTCACTAGTCCAGGCAGTGTACAAGAAACGGCCGCCCCCAGTCGCGAGGTGGACGGTGTGGAGCAATAATTATCGCTGTTCTTTGCTTTGTCCTCCCGACTGGACGCCGCGTCCCCTCCTCATCTCAACGGACATCCGCTTGATGAGAGTCTCCCGGCGAATCCGCTGGCACGTTTTATGGATTCACTCTATACGGAGGGTAACGATGATGCCACGACGAGCGTTCATAGTGACGTCAGTGGCACCGCTTCTTACGGGTGCGGGGAGTTTCACGACGGCCGAAGCCGCGTCATTTTGGGACGTCGTCGGCGACGTCCGGATTGGTGGCGTGCACTTCGCTGTCGGGTTCCATTCGTCCCGACATCCACGGTACCGCCGATATCGTGGCCGATACTATCGAACACGACAGCGCCTGCAATACCGCCGATACCGATGTGGTGGTGCATGTCATCGGCACGACGGCTCCGACTATCACCACGAGGCGTGTCCGCTGTTCGGCGCGCACCGACGACACTACGCGTATGAGTCCGGCTACTATCGACGGGGCTACCGAGATCCCTATGCGGACCGCTACTATGACGAGCGACCGTATAGGAGGGATCGGTATGATGACAATCGGTATTACCAGGATGGTCGATACTACAGGCGGACGCGCTGACCTAGGCGGTGGTGGTCTGGCCCCTATCGCTGCGGGGGCTCGGTCGTACCGAACCGCCGCCCGTGGCCGATTGACGCGGTGGGGGCTTACGGTCGTCGCCCTGAGCGGACTCGGGGGTACGGTCCTTTCCGTCCAGGAAACCGCTTCCATCTCCATGAATCGGGTCGTGACGCGCTTGACCGAGGGACAGCCGGTCGTCGGCACCTTCTCGCGCGTCCCTGATCCGGCGGTCGACTTTTCGGTGATCGACGCGCAATACGGCGAGTTCGACCCCGAGTCGATCCGACAGGATCTGAACAACCTGCGGGTGGACGCCCCACCCCGCCTCGCCCCGGTGGTGCGGATTCCCTACGATGCGAGAGCGGCGCCCGACGCCGCGGTCGACGCGGTGTTGGAGGCGGGCGCACTTGGTGTGATGTTCCCGGACATCGAGACTCCGGAACAGGCGCGGACTGCGATCGCCGCCATGCGATACCGCATGGTGTCCGATACCGGTGACGGTGGAGCGGTCGGTCAACGCGACTCTGGCGTGGGCACGGCCGCGCGGTACTGGGGGCTTAGCGATGACGCTTATCGCGCGCGGGCTGATGTGTGGCCTCTCCATCCCAGCGGCGCGCTAGTGGCCATGCTGCAGATCGAGTCGCGGATGGGGGTCGAACGGGTGAATGAGATCCTCGACATTCCGGGAATCGGCGTGATCTTCTTAGGACCGACCGATCTGGCTCGGTCGATCGGCGCGGATGGGCCGGACGCACCCGAGGTCGAGACACTCGTGCAGCGGGTCCTCCGCGCATGTCTGGCGCGCGACATTGCCTGCGGGTATCCGATCGTGGCGCCGACCCCGGAAGAGGCGGAGCGACAGACTGCCAGACGGCTCCGAGAGGGGTTCATGGTGCTGGCCGTCATGACCCTGTCCCAGTAAGGGGTGTGACAAGAGGTCGTCGATCGAAGGGAAGTCATCCGAGGAGAACCGATGAAGCGCCGAGATTTCATCAGGGCTGGCGCCACGGTCGGCGCCGGAGTGTTCCTCCCCGGCGGCCGATTTCCGGCGACATCCGGCCAGTCGGTGGCTACAGCCGTAACGTCGGACGAGACGGCGCGGTGGCAACGCGACCTGGCGGTCGTCAACGCACGCGTCGTCACGCTCGAGGCGGAGTCCCCGATGGCCGAGGCTGTCCTGATACGGGCCGGGCGTATCGCGGTCGTCGGCAGCAGCGATCAGGTGCTGGTGGAGACCGGGAACGCCCCGGTTTACGACGCCACCGGGCACACCGTCGTGCCCGGCTTTGTCGACCCGCACGTCCACTTCGAGATGGCGTGCAACGCGTTGTCCTATCAGGTGGCCTGCCACACCCCGCCCTTCACGTCGCTGGGTGAAATCAAGGACGTGCTACGAGCGAAGGCGACGTCGACACCCCCGGCCGAGTGGATCGTGGGACGTGGCTCCTTCGGGATGGCGGGACGCGTCGCGGAGGGACGTCTGCCGCTACGTGAGGAGCTCGACGCCATCACGTCAAATCACCCGCTGGTGCTCTATTCCGGCTTCCACGTGGCCATGCTCAACACCCGCGGCCTCAGGGAGCTCGGGCTGTGGACCGACGACTCAAATCTGCCCCAGGGTGCCATGCTGCATCGTGACGCTTCCGGGAAGCCAACTGGGATCGCCACCGAGATCTGGCCGATGGTTCCGGGCTACTCCGCGGAGCAGGTCATGGCGTCGCTCGCCGACCATGTCACGGACCTCTACGTCTCGAAGGGCATCACTTCGGTCTCCACCCTGCCCCTGTTGGGGACGGATCTCATCGCAGACCAGGCGATGCAGGACTCCGGGGCACTCCCGATCCGGCTGCGCGCCTACTACCACGTGCCGCACCTACTGTCGCTCGATGACTTCATCGGCCTGGGGCTCGTGCGCGGATTTGGCACGGACATGTTTCGTATCGGAGGCGTGAAGATCTTTGTCGACGGCGCCGGCAGCGACGGTCTTGGACGTCGATTCGCTGACCTCAAGTGGACACAAGACGAGCTGGATGCCTTTGTGCTCCGGGCGCACCGTCACGGTATCCAGCTGATGATGCACGCGGTGACCAACCCGGGCCAACGCATGATCGAGGCCGCGGTGGAGGCATCGCTGTCCGAAGTTACCGAGATGCGGCCTCGGATCGAGCATGGCGGGGAGGTCGAGGACATCGACCGTGTGCGGAGACTCGCTCGACTGGGGATCATCCCGATTATTACACCCCCCCAGCAACGGGGAGTGTGGCCGCGCGCACAGCTCCCCAGGACGCCGCTCTACCGCACGCTGGTTGCGGAGCAGGTCATGCCCGCGGCCTGCTCCGATGCGACCGGCACCGTACCGGTCTTCAGCCCCCTCGGGGCCATCGCGTCACTGGTAACCCGGCCGGCCGAGGGCGGAGGCGCCCCTCCTGACGAAGAGCTCACGTTTGACGATGCTCTGCGCATGCACACGATCTGGGCGGCCCGGAGCGGATTCGAAGAGCACGACCGGGGCTCGGTGAAAGTCGGGAAGCTGGGTGATCTGGCCATCCTCTCGGCTGACCACACGCAGATGTCCGGTGCCGACCTCTACGATCTGCGGGTGGACGTGACCGTGCTCGGGGGCGAGATCGTGTTCGAGCGGTAGGCGCGCGCGTCGGCCTACCGTCAAGGCTGCCGTCAGGAGTCCGGCAATGCGAAGGCAATGAGGCGCGGACCACCTCCCACGGTGAGCGCAATGTACTGCGTTTGGTCGACCATGTAGGTCATTGGGGTGCCGATACCCCCGCTGGGCAGGTCGATCGACGCGAGCTCGGTGCCGTCGGTCTTGTCATAGGCGACGAGTCGTGGCCCCTCGTTGGTACCGCCGGTGGTCAGACAATACAGCAGCAAGGTTTTGGTCAGCAGCGGGCCATTGAAGCCGTTGTCTCCACCGAGCGGCGGAAGATTCAAGTCCCGCAGCCGTGGGTGATTGCGGTAGCGATTTCCCTCCCCCGTTGGCACCCACCACAGATGGTCACCGGTGTTGAGATCGATTGCGGTCATACGCGAGTACGGCGGCTTGAGCAATGGCAACCCCTGGGGCATTTGCGGTGCCCCCGAGCCTCCTGCCCCACCTAGCATCTGTTCCTCGGGTGCGCCATGCGTATATTCGACGGTGGCGCCCAGGGTTGCGTCGGGCGCGTATAGCTGGACGACCGCTGCGCGGTTGCGGGACGGGATGTAGAGGATGCCGGTGTCCGGGTCGACCGCGGCCCCGGCCCAGCCGGCCGTCCCGTCGGTGGGGGGGCGCATGATGGTGCCGCGAGTCACGCCCGCGATCGGACGGTCCAATGGTGTGAAGAGCGGTCCCAGGCGGAACCCTTCGACCGCCTCGATCGCCATCGCCCGAAGCTCTGGGGTGAAATCCACGAGGTCATCGATGGTCACCCCCTGGTAATCGAATGGCGCGGGCTTGGTCGGAAACGGCTGCGTGGGCGACGGCACGTCACCCGGGATATTCGTCTCCTGTGAAACCGGTCGCTCTTCGATCGGCCAGATGGGGTCACCCGTCTCGCGGTCGAACACGTAGACGAAACCTTGTTTGCTGACCTGGGCGATCGCCTTGATCTCACGTCCGTCCACCGTAACGTCGACCAGATTCGGATGGGTCGGAAAGTCGTAATCCCACAACCCGTGATGGACGGCCTGGAAGTGCCACACCCGCTGACCGGTCTCGACGTCGACGGCGATCAGGGTCTCCGAGAACAGGTTGTCTCCCAGACGGTCCGACCCCAGGAAGTCGTTCGTCGTCGTACCGGTCGGCAGGTAGACATGACCGAGCTCGCTGTCACCCGCCAGCATGGACCAGACGTTGGCGTTGCCGGAGTAGCGCCAGGAATCGTTGAGCCACGTATCGACCCCGAACTCGTCGGCGCTGTTCGGCACGGTGTGGAAGTCCCACGCGTGGTCACCGGAGCGGACGTCCCAGGCCCGCAC
>JAYZGM010000136.1:0-7639 GCA_036336225.1 Acidobacteriota bacterium
GCTCCTCATTCTGAAAGAGAGGATCGAGCAGCCTCAACCACCCGGCCACGCGACCGGGCGCTCGCGCTCTGGGGGCGAGCTCTGATACAGACTGGTCGAGATGGAGCCGCCCACCGAAGTCGAGCGTCTGGTCACGTAACCCATAGCTCCCAACCAGCTGCACCTGCATCCCGGGAACCGCGAAGGTGATTCCGGAGAAGCCGAGGACCGCGTCCACCATCTCGAACGTGCCCTGCAAATCAGAAACCACGCTGGCCCCGGCCTCGCCCTGGCTTTCACCCCGGCCGATCTCGCTGATACGCGCCAGCGTCTTCTGGACATCGAGATTGCTGAAACGAGCCTCGCGGATGGAGAACTCGCCCGCCAACCGCATACGCTCGACCACCGGCCGGTCACCCGGGGGGATCTCGAGCGTCGTGTCGAGGTTGAGGTCACCGGTGAGCGGTGGGGTTTCGGACCGCAACGCAAAGCGGACGAGGTCTTCGACACGCGCCTCTGTTCCGGTCACGTTCAATCGAACGGTGCGGCCCCTGCCGCCTTCACCACGCACCACCTCACCCTCGGCCACGAGCTCAGAGCTCAAGAAGCGGGTCTGGACGGGTCTGAGCTGCACATCGCCACCACTCTCACCGACCTCGACTTCGAACTGCGTCTCAAGCGGCACGACCTGGCCGATTGACACTTGAAATGTCGGAATGTCTGCCGCGCCCCGGGCCCGGATCCGTCCCAATGTCCCATCGAAGGTCCCTGTCGAGGTAAGCGTACCGGCGATGCCGTTGAATGTTGCGAGGTCCGCGTCACTGAACTCGTACTCACCCGAAATCGGGGTGTCACGCGCCTGGTCTTTGTTCCAAGGGCCGAACGTACCAGTGGTTGCCACCTGTCCCACCGGTTTCGGATTGGTGAGATTGGCTTGGAACGTAATCGGTCGGTCGAGAGCCACTGACCCAAGCGCCAACGATTGAATCTCAAACACCCTGGGCGGGCGGTCTGACCGCGACGAGGCGATTTCTATGCGAGCCCGCTCGGCCGCCACGTGTTGAACGACGATGGGGGTGCCCCCCCCCGGATCGGGTGTCTGTTCTTCGCGAGGGACCGTGGGCGGCCCCGGGCTCTCCTCGGGCGTCGACTCGACCGGCGTTTCCGCTTTGTCCTCTTCCCCTTGGCCCGATCGCGAGGCTGACGACCGACGTCGTGGAGGAACCTTCACGACCAGCTCCGCGATCCGCAGCTCTCGAATTTGGCGGGGGGTTGCCAGCAGGTCCCGGAACCCCGCGTCCACGGTGAACGACCCGATGCCGATCAACGGTGGATCGCCCGCACGCAGCCCTTCGACTTGAATCTGCTCCCCATGCAAACGGAGCGCAGGCGTGAAGGACCAGCCGAGGGCCCCGATCTCCACATGATGCCCCGTCCGTTCGGAGAGGGCGGTCGCGAGATCACCTGCCACTCGGGGCGGGAGCCACCACAGAAACGACGCGGCCGACACGCCGGCCACGACAATGAGCACCACAAGGACGAGAAGCGCTTTTCGCATCGATCCAGTAGTCACGCCGGGACCGTTGAGCCAGCCCCGTGAGCAAAGTCACGCCACCAAGACTCGTCGATGTGAAGCGGCGTCTCACGGCTGGACTGTCGGTCGGGCATGCAATCGTCTGACGCAAACCTCGTGGTTGTCAACCAACGGCGTTGCTACGGGCGGCGCCCCCCTTCGGACCACCCAGCCACGTATCGTGGTACACAGCGTCAGCACCACCGCGCACACGACACACGCCCGATTGGGGTCTGGTGATGACACCGCAAGGGGGCTCTCCTTCCTGACCGTCCTGGGGAGCTCCAAGGGCTGGCTCGCCAACCCTTGGAGCCCAGACCACCAGCCACACCGTCGACTTCATGCGGCTCGACCCGACCGTCAATGAGCAATATCGGTGGCTCGCGAACACCGTGGCAAGCCTCGGGTCGCGTCTCAGCTTTCGCGACTTCAACGACGCCGCTACGCCCAGTTCCTGGGGGAAGCGGCAAGCTCGGCCGATCCCTCTGACCATGTGGATCGAATGCTGACCTCTCACGACCTAGTATCATGAGACCCGCTCGTCGCCCATACGTTCACCAACATCGCGCAGGGATCTGCATCATGTCCAGTGGACTGTCTCAGCGAACACGTGAATACCGTCGCATCGAACACCGCCTCCTCATCTTCGCCACGACATTGGTCGTGGCCGCGACGTCGGCCGATCTCGGGCGAGCGCAATCCGGGCCGGTCCCGGTGACCGATGCGATGCTCCAGAGCCCGCCGGCCGAAGACTGGCTGATGTGGCGTCGAACCCTGGATGGGTGGGGGTATAGCCCGCTTGATCAGGTCAACCGCGACAATGTCAGCACCCTCCAGATGGTCTGGACACGGGGGCTGACCCAGGGTAGTAACCAGGGCACGCCACTGATACATGACGGGGTGATGTATATGCCAAACCCCGGCGACGTGATTCAGGCGATCGATGCCGTCACCGGAGACCTCAAGTGGGAGCATCGACGTGACCAACCGGAGGACATCGAGGAATTCGTCTCTGGTCTGGCGCAGATCAACCGAAACATCGCGATCCACGGCACGTTGATCATCGACACCAGCGCTGACGACTATGTCTTCGCACTTGATGCGACCACCGGTCGTCTGGTCTGGGAGACCGAGATCCTCGACTACCGGGAGCTCCCCGCTCACCAATCATCCGGACCGATCGTGGCAAACGGCAAGATCGTCTCCGGACGCGGATGCATGCCACGCTCGGGTCCAGACGCGTGCGTCGTCACGGCCCACGACGCAACGACGGGTGAGGAACTCTGGCGTCGTCGTCTGATCCCCGCTCCCGGTGAACCCGGTGACGAGACATGGGGCGGGGTTCCATACGAAGAACGGCGTCACGTGGGGTCCTGGATGGTCCCGAGCTATGACCCGGAGCTCGATCTCGTGTATATCGGCACATCGGTCACGTCTCCTGCGCCCAAGTTCCTGGTCGGCGGCATCGACAACACGCACCTGTATCACAACTCCACGCTTGCGCTGGATGCCGACACCGGAGAGATTGTCTGGTTCTACCAGCACCTGAACGATCACTGGGACCTCGACCATCCGTTCGAGCGTTTACTTGTCGACACAAGCGTCGCGCCCAGCCCGGACGCGGTGACCTGGATCAACCCTGGTCTCAGACCCGGGGAACGGCGTCGCGTGGTCACCGGCATTCCCGGCAAGACGGGTGTCGTCTATACGCTCGACCGCGAGACCGGCGAGTTTCTCTGGGCCACCCCGACCGTCAGCCAGAACGTGATCAGCCACATTGATGGCACGACGGGGACGGTCACCGAGAACGCCGAGGTGACCTTTACGGCGGAGGGGCAGGAGGTCATGGCCTGTCCGACCTGGCAAGGCGGCAAGGACTGGGAGGCCGGGGCGTATAGTCCTCTCAACAACACGATGTACATGCCGTTGCGTCACACCTGCGGTCGCATGATGGCCAATACCGAGGCCAATGCATGGTACGCGATCACAGTGCGCACACAGATCACACCGGGGGTCGAGCAGCTAGGGACGATTCAAGCGATCTCGGTCGAAACCGGCGAGACGCGATGGACCCACGACCAGGCGGCGTTCACGATGTCGCTCGTCACGACCGGTGGCGGGCTTGTATTCGGGGGCGATGCGGCGGGTCGGTTCAAGGCATTGGACCAGGACACCGGAGAGGTGTTGTGGGAGATCAACCTCGGGTCCCCCGTCACCGGATTTCCAGTCAGCTACGCCGTGGACGGCCGACAGTATGTCGCGGTGAGCACTGGCAATTCGTTGAATACGCTGGGTCTCAGGAGTCTCACCCCGAACCTACGTCCCAGCTCGGGCAACAATCTCTTCGTGTTTGCGCTTCCACAGTAAGACGGGGTGTCCCGCCCGACGACGACGAACGTTCAGGGAGCCGGCCACCCCTCTCGGTCGCCTCGGGCCACGAGCGCCAGCAGCTCGTCGTAGGAGAGACCATGGGCCGTCGCGAGAGACGACAGCGCCTTGGCCGTGAGGTTGGCGATTTGGATCTCCCGTTTTGCGTCGCCCTTTTGAGATGAGTTGGGGGCAAACACAAACCGCGTACCCGGCCGAGGCGGGGCCATGTCGAGCCGTATCTGCTCCCGCGCGCTCACCGCGGCCAGGAAGATGGCGCGTTCGCTCCCGGGCGCAGCCACCGGTGCACCAGACTCGACCGGTCCGGGAGTGGCCTGAGCCACCGTCTCTGGTCCCGGTTCGGGCTCGACCCGCCCCGCCAGCCAGACGGCGGCAACGAGCACGACACACACGGCGGCGCCTCCCCACGTCTTCAGACGCATCATGACCGCTCCTCCTCACGCGGAGCTCCACCCGATTCCAAGACGCCCTCCTTCACCAGGCGCTCGACCAGGGTGATCTTTCCCTGCTCGTCGAGACACTCGGGCAGGTCCCGTACCCGAAATAACTCCGTTGTCATCGCAAACTCCACGGCGGGGAACACGCGACCGGGCAGCGTCATCTTCTGGTCGCGGAATTGAACGGCACAGATCGCACCACCATCTTCCAACGACACGGACACGTCGGCCCGACGGCTAACGACGGTGTCGAGTGTCGTTGGAACCGCGCGCAGACGAGGCGCCAGCAGATTGGTGAACATCGGCGAGTTCGACGCCCGTACCTCATCCTCGAAATGTTGCCAGACCGGCGCGGGCTCGAGCCGAGACTGCAGCACCGACAACTTCTCGCGAAAGATCCGCATCTTCTCGTCGGCGGGAAAGCCCTCCCCGGTGTATCCGATCGGCAGACTCTCTCGCAACCGCGGTTCCTCGAGTGCCGCCGCCGCAACGCTCTCGACGAAGAAGTCCGCCCAGGTAAACGCGGTGATCCCCAGCGTGATATGGAGAGAGGTGTCGTCAGTCGATCTGGCCGAGTGCATGAGTCCCCGCGGCAGGTAGACCACGCTCCCGGCACCGAGCTCGAACTCTTCCGTGACCGGCCCCGGCGTGTCGCGATCGGTCTTGAACTTCTGCCCCTTGAGAGGGAGCGGGATCTTGGTGTCGTAGATCGACCACCGCTTCCGACCCGACACCTGCAACACGAACACGTCGTGTGTATCCCAGTGCGGCTTGAATCCCTGTGCACGGGGTGGTGTGAGATAGATGTTGGTCTGGATGCGAGACCCGAAAACCACGCCCAACGCCCCGCACAACCGGGCCAGGGCCGGCACCCGACGATGAAGCTGCGTAAAGATGATGGTGGCCCCTTCGTCGAACCGCTTAGACACCTCCACCGGGTTGATCCGCCCCGAGCCTTGGGTGAACGACGCGGTCGGCACATCGTCGTCACCCTTGACCACATTCATCTCGGGGTAGCTCAAACGATGACTACCGAGGACCGTGTCGAGATCGCGACCGCTGAGTAGCTGTTCGTAGTACCCAGGCTCGGTGCGGGTGACGAGACACAGCCGCTGCTCGTAGAACGTCCGCTCGAACGCCGCGGGGGAGATGGGGTCGATGAGCCAGGCGAACGTGTCAGTCTGGCCCGAGCCGATGGGAACAGATACGTGAGACATGATTGGCAGCCAGTACGAAAGGCGTTCCGGTCTTCATTGTAACGGCTCGATGGCACACCGTTCTCGGCCTCTTTTTGACATCGAGCGGACGACACGAGACAATGCCAGTCTAAGTCCACACAGAAACTCCACGGATTCGGAGGACGGCGAATGTCACGGGACGATAACGAGCTAGACCGCTCCTTGGAGAACAACCAGATCACGACCGCAAAAGTTGACCGACGGTCGTTTCTCGCCAGAGCGGCGGGCGCCGGAACGTTGGCGTTTGGTGCGATGATTACCGCCGCCTGTGGCGACTCGTGCGACACCGACGCGGGAGATTCGGCCGACTCAGACCCCAACGACCCAATTGATGCCGACCTCGGCGACACGTGCGATACGGACGACTAGCCAGAGAACCCGGGCGTCGTTAGCTGTGCGGTCGAGACTGGCTCCCAGCCACCTGCGACCTAACGTATTGTGGAGCAACCAGATCGTTTCGGGAACAATTGATCGCCGGTCGTTCCTGCTACGAGCCGGTATTGGTACGCTCGCAGGCAGCGTCGTGGGGGCCGCCGGCAGTGGCTCCGACACGTCGGACCACTGCGACGCCGACCGCGAGGTCATGACCGACTCCGACCTCGGCGGCGACGGCGAAGATTCAGCCGGTGCCGGCCGGGGCCCATTCGATAGCTCCTGGGATACGGATTGACTTGTCTCCCTCGTTGCCGCGCCAGACGGACGGCACGGATTCCTCGGTGTGTGGTCAGGCCTGACCGGGGCCTTACTGGTCGGAGAGCGGCGGAGCAGTGCCGCTGTCGGCCGCGGTCGAACCGCGGGTGGCCACATCGTATGGGGTCCGTCCCCGCCGACCCTGTGCGGTGGGAGCGGTGCCAAGCCCGACGAGAAAACTGATGATGACGGTGCCGTACACGTTCTCAGCTCCATGAACGGCAGTCGGGTCACAAGCGTCTACGGCATGAATATCGGCCACCCGTCTCAAGTGCGAGTGCCCGCGCGACCTCGAGGAGACGTGTCTCGCACGCCATCCGTGCAGCAGTCCGCGCCACCCGGCGGCGACGAGCAGCGGCGTGACCTACGGCGCCGCTCGTGACCGGCGCCCGGACCAAATCCGGGTTCCCCATTCGATTCACCTTGATGAGTTGCTCGATGTTCTCCGTCTTACCCCCGTGAAAGGAAGCGGTTCGTCTCGTTTTTCATGGCCGGATCTCGCGACATCGTACTAACATTGTGGACTACTCCGAAAGAGACATCGGGCGGTTAGAGCTTCGAGGTGGATAGCATGAAGACACACATCAGCCGTCGGGACTGGCTGGCAAGTACGGCGGGAATCGTTGGCACGGTGGCCGCCAGGTCCACCGCGGGCGCCCAAGCCCCGCTCAGTGACACGACGAAACGACCCGGGGCCGGGGCGAGCCCCCTGGGGTCACGGTCGAGTTTCGAAACCCCGACCCGCACCGCGGGAAGCCCGGCCGCCTCGCAGACGCCTCTCCAAGATCTCCACGGCACAATCACACCCGCCGATCTGCATTTCGAGCGCCATCACGGGGGAGTGCCCGAGATCGACCCGGCAGACTACAAGCTCCTGATACACGGCATGGTGCAACGTCCGACCGTGTTCACGCTCGACGACCTCAAGCGCTTTCCGGCCACCTCCGGTATTCACTTTCTTGAGTGCTCTGGGAACTGGTTTGGCCGGAACGGGGGGCCCGAGACGACCCCGCAACGCGTCTGCGGGATGACGAGTCAGAGCGAGTGGGCCGGGGTGTCGCTCGCCACACTTTTTCGAGAAGTTGGAGCCGATCCCGCGGCGACCTGGTTTCTCGCCGAAGGACAGGATGCGGCCGCCATGACCCGGAGTATCCCGCTGGAGAAAGCCTGGGACGACGCCATCCTGGCCTACGCCCAGAACGGCGAGGCGATACGCCCAGAACAAGGATACCCGGTCCGTCTCTTCCTCCCTGGCTGGGAAGGCAACGCCAGTGTGAAGTGGCTGCGTCGACTCGAGTTGGCCGACCGGCCGTTCATGACCCGAGAGGAAACCT
>JAYZGM010000137.1:0-6807 GCA_036336225.1 Acidobacteriota bacterium
CGTATTTTCCCGCCCCCTAAGCACCGGGCCAAGCGGCTCCCGACCCCTTTTCTCCGTATGTCGTAAAAGACACCCGACCCCTTCTTTTCCAGACGGCATTGCGAGGAACGCTCAGGAGAATCGCATGACAAAGCACACGCATCTTGGAACCCGACGTTCAACATGGCTCGTCGGTGCCTTGGGGGCGGTCCTCTGCAGCCTAGGAGCCACAGCGGCCGACGCCGAGCTCGTCCGGTTCGAGATCCTCCGCATCGAATCCCCGACGTTTGAGGGCGTCTCCTTCGGTTCGAGTGGGCTCTACGAAAAGATCGTGGCCCGAGCCTTCTTGGAGGTCGATCCGCACGACCGGCGCAATACGGACATCATCGACTTAGGTCTTACTCCGACAAACGCCTCCGGTCGGGTGGAGTTTGTGACCGACGTCATGATCCTGAAGCCGATCGATCTCGACATCAGCAATCACAGAATGCTCTATGGCGTGGTCAATCGGGGACGCAAGCTCTCACTCGGTTTGCTCAATGACGCGCCGCGAGTCAACGATCCGACCACCGCGACCGACACCGGAAACGGGTATGTGATGCGCCAGGGATACACCCTCGTTTGGTCGGGATGGCAGGCCGATGTGACACCTGGTGAGGCGCGGATGCGGGTCGACGTCCCAACCGTGAACGGGGTCACCGGCTCGAACCAGGACGAGTTCATTTTCGAGCACAACGACAACCCGACGGTTGTCACACTGAGCTATCCGGCCGCGAGCCTCAACCCTGACCTGGCGACACTCACCGTGCGGCAGCACGAACGCGATCCGCGGGTGACACCGGCCGATCTCTCCTTCGAGTTTATCGATGGCAACGAGACCGACGCCGGTTCAAACGGCGCCACCCGGGTGAGAATCCATCGTCCTACCGGCTTCGACGCCGGAGCGATCTACGAACTCACGTATCCGGCGCGCGACCCGCTCGTGATGGGGCTCGGGTTTGCCGCCACCCGTGACGTCGTTGCCTTTTTGCGACGGGAGACAACTGACTCCACCGGGCGTCCGAATCCGCTCGCTCCGAACGGCGCCCCCGCGATCGCGCATGCCTATGCGCTGGGCATCTCCCAAAGTGGACGGTTCCTTCGAGATCTGGTCTACCAGGGCTTCAACGAGGACGAGGACGGACAGCTGGTGTTCGACGGTGTCATCCCGCATGTGGCTGGCTCACGAAAGACCTTCGTAAATACGCGCTGGGCCCAGCCTGGCCGCTATTCTCGTGAGCACGAAACCCATCTCACACCGGGTGACCAATTCCCGTTCACCTACGGCGTCCTCACCGACCCGCTCACGGGTCTGGAGGGGGGCATCTTGGCCCGGTGTCAGCAAACCGAGACATGTCCGAAGGTGATGCACACAGACACCAGCACCGAACTGTGGCAGGCACGCTCGTCGCTGGTGGTCACAGACACGGCCGGCGCCGACATCGAACTCCCCTCGAACGTACGCGCGTATCTGCTGGGAAGCGCTCCCCATGGTGGCGCCATCGACGGCGTGGCGCGGATGACGCCCACCTGCCAGCATCTCAGGAACCCCGTCCACGCCGGCCCCACCATGCGTGCGCTCCTACACGCGCTGGACCAGTGGCAGAGCCACGATGTCGCCCCCCCCGACACACGCTATCCATCGCGAGCGGCCGGCACACTCGTGCTCCCGGACCGGGATCACACGAACTTCCCGGCAATACCCGGACTGGGCTATACCGGCCGACATAACGGGATACGGGTAACGGACTACGGTCAAGAACCGCCCGCCGAAAGCGCGGCGTATCCGGTCTATGTGTCCCGGATCGATGCGGACGGCAACGATGTGGCGGGAATCAGACTGCCGGCGGTGCAGGCGCCGCTGGGCACATATCTTGGGTGGAACCAACGGCGCACCGGACACGCGGAGGGGGCGCTATGCTCGACCACTGGATCGTTTATCCCCTTTGCGAAGACCCGGGCGGAACGGCAGACCGCCGGGGATGCCAGGCTGTCCCTCGAGGAGCGCTATCCCAGCCGACACGCCTACACCGAACGCGTGCATGACGCGGTGACCCAGCTGCGTGACGAGAGGCTACTGCTCACAGAGGATGCGGACCAGATCCTGGATCACCTCACCGCAGACGCGCCGAGGCGCTGATTCCGCGTGACGGCAGACTGAACGCCACCCACTGCGCCGGTCCGTCGATCCCCTCGATGGCGACAACCACATACTGCGTACCGTTGTGCAGGTAGGTCATCGGCGCACCGGTGGTCCCGCCATCGAGTTCCACTTCCCACAGCACGTCGCCCGTTGCTTTGTCGTAGGCTCGAAACCACGGCTCCCCGTAGTTCGTCACGATGTCCAGCGGCATCCCTTCCGGGATCCGGTCGCCGGAGCGCAACGCCCGAGCTTGATTGCCCTCTCCGATAAACAAAACCGTCTTGGTGGCCAATGGCGAGGGTCGCCCGGGCCTGCCCAATCGTCCGAGCTCAAGATGTCGGATGGCCGGATGGTTGCGTGGACCGCTCCCGTTCGGCACCTGCCACACAATCTCGCCCCGGGACATGTCAATGGCCGTGATCCGGCCATAGGGGGGCTTGAACAGTGGGAGCCCTTGCGGGCCACCGATCCACAGCCGTCGCCCTTTGACATAGCTGAGATTGGTGCGGTCCGGGTTGCCCTCGACGATATCGGCTACAAACGGCGCCGTGATCGATGGAATGTAGAGCAAGTTGGTTTCGGGGTCGAACGCGCCACCCTGGACATCGGCGCCGCCCTGTGAGCCAGGAAGCTGGATCGTGCCCAGGTTGGTGTCGGTCCGGACGGTCGGCGGCGTAAACATCGGCCCCATCGTGTAACGGCTCACAATCTCCAACGCGTCCTCACGGAGCTCCGGGGTGAAGTCGATGAGGTTATCGACTGTCGCGTCTTGCCGATCAAAGGCGGGCGGCTTCGTGGGAAACGGCTGGGTTGGGGACGTCCGCTCCCCCGGTGTTGTCGACTGCGGCACGGGGCGCTCTTCGATCGGCCAGATCGGTTCACCCGTGACACGGTCGAACGCGAATGCAAACGCCTGCTTGGTCAACTGGACGACCATCTTCGTGATACCGGGTCGTCCCTCCACAGCGACATCCATCAGGATCGGCGCCGCCGGCATGTCATAGTCCCACAAGCCGTGATGGACCAACTGGTAGTGCCACACCCGTTCGCCGGTCTCGGCGTCGACACACACCAGACTCTGTCCATACAGATTGTCGCCACCTCGATGCCCGCCGTACATGTCGCTGGTGGGCGACGTGACCGGCAGATAGACATAGCCCAGCTCGGGGTCAGCGCTCATCGGTGGCCAGACCGGCGCGTGGCCCGAGTACTCCCAGGACCCGTCCTCCCACGTGTCGGTACCAAACTCACCCGCGCGAGGCACAGTGTGAAACACCCATCGGAGCGCGCCCGTGCGTACATCGAAGGCTCGGACATCACCCCGCACCCCTTCCTGCGTGATAAAGGTGTCCCCCATCGACTGTCCCAACACCACCACGTCACCAACCACCAGCGGCACGCCGGTCCAACGATAGCGCGCGCCCTCACCGAGCCCGACCGTGAGATTGACCCGGCCGCCCTCACCAAAATCAGGATAGGACCGCCCCGTTTTGGCATTGAGAGCAATCAAATACTGTCCGCGTTGGACAAGGATGCGCTGGTCTTGACCATCGGTCCAATAGGCGACGCCACGAGTCTCCGCCCCACGATACGCCTGTGTTCCGGTCTCCAACGGCTCCTGGACCCAAACGGTCTCACCGGTGCCGGGATCGAAGGCTTCCGCGAGCCCCACGGCGTTTGAGGTGTAGCCAATACCGTCGACCATCAGCGGCGTGGACGTGAGGTTCCTCGTATAACTGAGGTTGGGAACCCGATCCAGGATCGTCTGGTCCACTGCCGGTCGGCGCCAGGTGATCTCCAGGCTGCTCACGTTGTTCGCGTCAATCTGGTCGAGCGGGGCGTATTTCGTTGACCCACTGTCACCGGCGTAGTGAGACCATTCCCCGGTGGCGGCCCCCTGTTGGGCGGATACTGAAACCACACCCGCAAGAAACATGCTGCTACCAAGAACTATCCGACGTGCCAATGAAAAAGACACACTACCTCCTCGGGAGACGGGTCTGATGCGCCAGGACCACGGGTCAGCGATATGATGCAGCACACGCGCGCGGACTGCAATTGCAGGAAGGTGACAAATCGCCGGGAGGGACCCATGACCAGAACCGTCGGTGCCTTGTTGATCGTCGTGCTGCTGGGAAGCGGTTCCCTGCACGCCCAGTCGTCGAGCACCGTGCATGAGCTGACAGCATCGCCCTCGACCACGCACATCTTCTTCTTTGACGCCGCGCTTGAGCCGGTGTTACGTATCGATCCGGGCGACACCGTCAGTCTGCAGACCACCACCGGCAACCCGCGTTGGTTCGAAAATGCAGGTCTCTCCCGGGATCAGATCCCCCGCGAGCTGTATGAGGTGTATGCGGATTACGACTCCGGGAGTCGGGGAGATCACACACTCAATGGCCCCATCTTCGTGAACGGGGCTGCGCCGGGTGACGTCCTCGAAATCAGAATTTTATCGGTTGACGTGCGTCTTTCCATCGCGGGCCAAGGCATCGGTCAACGCCTCTTTCCCGGTGAGTTTGACGCTCCCGTCTCCCGGGTGCACTGGATCGACCTGGACCAGCGAACGGTCGAATTCGCACCAAACGTCATCGTGCCGATCAAGCCGTTCTGGGGGGTGATCGGTGTGGCGCCACCGGCGGCGCAAGGACGGGTACCGAGCGGTGCACCTGGAAACTTTGGCGGAAACATGGACAATCGTGACCTTGGGCCTGGAAGCGTCCTCTATCTGCCGGTCCACAACGAGGGGGCGCTGCTGTCCATCGGCGACGGTCACGCCGTACAAGGGTATGGAGAGATCTCGGGTTCAGCCGTCGAAACGTCGCTCAGGGGCAAGATCCAGGTATTCCTGCACAAGGATCGCCGGCTCGAGTGGCCACGCGCGGAGACCCCCACGCACTATATGACCATGGGGCTCAACCCCGACCTTGATGAGGCCGCACGCCTCGCTGCGTCCGAGATGGTGGATTTTCTTGTCTCGATGAAAGGCCTCAGTCGCGAAACGGCAATTCTCCTCTGTAGTGTCGCGATGGACATGGTCGTCACACAGGTCGTCGATGGAACGAAAGGCATTCACGCCATGGTCGCAAAAGACCTGTTTCGCGACTAATCCAATCGCCATGACGACATCACGCATCGGCTGGCTGATGGTGTGTGGCCTGGTGACGTTTCAGCCCACACCGATTACGTCTCAGGAGCGCCTGGTTCGAGAGGCGATACTCCTGGATCTCGAAGAGACCGAATACAAGTATCTCGAGCTTGCCGAAGCGTTCGGCTGGGAACACTACGGCTGGCGACCGATGCCGGGCGTTCGGTCGGTGGGCGAGGTCTTTATGCACGTAGCAGCCGGGAACATTCAGTTCCCACAGCTGTTCGAGCAGATACCAATCGCTAGCGTTCCAGACTCTCTGCGTCGTTTACCGCTTTTTACCGATCCCGCGGCTCCCGCCAGCGAGCGCCTGGTCCTAGAGGCTCTCCGAGCGAGTTTTGAAAACGCCCGAACGGCGGTCCGAACGTTGGATGACAGCTCGGAGTCGGCCCCGGTCGAGACCTCGGGTGATCCGGTCGACGTCGACGCGGTGCTGATACGGATGTCCCATCACCTCCACGAGCACCTGGGTCAACTCATCGCCTACGCCCGTGTCAATCACATCGTCCCGCCGTGGAAACGATAGAGGAGCCTGACATTCAGACGTCCACCCTCAACGGACGACAAACCCGCAGCACACAGCGCCCGTGCCGTCTCGAGCCGACTCCAGTAGTGGATCGGCCGGCGGGCTCGACGTTCAGCGCCTGTGTGCCGTGGTGGGGTGAGGACGCCGCGTTACGCGACCACGCGAGCCTCCCCCGAGACCGACCAGTGCTTCACGACGCGTGACGGTCGTCTGAGCGCCGGAGGCGTGTGTCGTCGATATCGCGGTCAGCGCGAAAGGGTGGGGTAAAACGGGATCCGCGCTCCGGTGTGCCGGTCACCCGGCCCCAGGCGCTCGGACGTGGCGACCTCAAAGGCGCGTCCGATACGGTTCCCGGCCGGGTCTTCTAGGGTCGGGAGCGCAACCAGCATGTGCTCTTCAGAAGCCCACGGCATCGCCGGCGTAAAGGTCCAGACAGTCTCGGCCTCCCCGATCGCGACCGCGCCGGTCAGACCCACCCCACCCGCATTGACGATGCGAAGGGCACGCTGAAGCAGCCCGTAGTCCAACGACGATGGTAACGACACCTCAAGCGGGTCTCGCGTACCGGCCGGCGGCGGTGAAATCCCCCACCTAGTCGGGTCGATGGCGTGGTGCTGCGGCGCGCCGACCGTGAGCGGTCGGGTAAACTCCTGCTTCAGTGGCATACCGGCCTCGTCCAGCCATCCACGATCGAAAACAAGCGTGTAGGTCTGTCCTTCAACAAGGGCGGGCCCAACCTCCCGATTGGGCAGGATTCCGCGTTTGACCCGGCCGGGCTCGAACAGCAACGTGTATCTGGTTCGGTCCTCGTTCCACAACGCGAGATCCAACGGCAAAAACGGGGCTGCGACCACCTGGTTGTCCTCGTCCAAGAGCCGAACATGCTCCCCTCCCCCGCGGACGCTCATGGCGCCCGAGAACTCGACATACAGCCGTAGAAGATTCGCTGGAACGGTGGCGGATGTCGGATAA
>JAYZGM010000138.1:0-16746 GCA_036336225.1 Acidobacteriota bacterium
GCGCTGGGACGGAAGACCGTCCCGCGGAGTGACAGCGGCGTATAGAGCGGTCCCAGCCGGAATCCCTCCACCGCGTCGAGCGCCATCTGACGGATCTCAGGAGTGAAGTCGACAAGGTCGTCGATGGTCGCCCCCTGTTCGTCGAACGCCGCCGGGCGGGTCGGGAATGGCTGGGTGGGCGAGAGGCGCTCGCCTTCGAGATCGGTCTCGGTATTCACCTCGCGTTCCTCAATCGGCCAAACCGGCTCACCGGTCACGCGGTCGAACGCATACACGAACCCCTGTTTGGTGACCTGCGCCACGGCCTTGATGGATCGACCGTCGACGATGACATCCAGCAGGTTGGGTGCGGTGGGATTGTCGTAGTCCCACACGCCGTGATGCACCATCTGGAAATGCCACACCCGCTGGCCGGTCTCGAGGTCGACCGCCACCAGGCTCTCGGCAAACAGGTTGTCCCCTGGTCGATGTCCGCCATAGTAATCGGAGGTCGGGGTACTCGTTGGGAGGTAAACGATGCCTAACTCGGGGTCAGCGCTCATGTTGGACCAGGAGTTGGCATTGCCGGAGTAGCGCCACGACTCATCGCCCCAGGTATCGCTGCCAAACTCGTCACCACTTTGCGGCACGTTGTGGAAGTCCCACTTATGACGACCGGTCCGGGCGTCATAGGCGCGTGAGAACCCGGGTGGCATTTCCTTGGTAATCGAAAAATCGTTGATCGACGACCCGATGATGATCGTGTCTCCAACGACCAACGGTGCCGACAACGACGAGAGTGGCAACAGATTCAGATTGTCACGTTGACCGCGGGTGACGCGAGGTAGCCCCTCCGTGAGGTCGACCTTGCCGTTGGCACCAAAGTCGGCCGCGGGCAGACCAGTCTTGGCATCAACGGCCACCAGATGCCCGTCGCCCGTGCCCCACACGATCCGAGCATCGCCACCGCTCTCCCAATAGGCGACCCCTCGGTGCGCCCACGGTGTCGGGGCCGGCGTTCCGGCCTCATACATACGAGGATCGTGCGCCCACAGCGTCTCGCCGGAGGTCGCGTCGATCGCGGCCGCCTGATACAACGGCGTGCTGATATACAACACCCCGTTGACCATCAGCGGGGTCGCGACCAACCGCCTGAACGTTGGAGGGGTCACCCACCGATCCGGCTCCTCGGCCTCGAGGAGGTCGAACAGGGTCTGAGCCGGAACGAGGGAGGCGCCGTGCTCGCTTTCGTAGACGAGATGCGTATCCACCGTCTGCCACCGCCACGCGACCTCGAGCTGTGTGAAGTTGTCGGCGGTGATCTGATCGAGCGCGGAGTATTTGCTGCCAAACGTATCGGCGGCGTACGTGCGCCACTCGCCATCCGCGGCACCTGGCTGCGCGGTCGCCGACACGGCGACGGTGATCGCACCAAAGATACCCAGGCTGTTACGAAGCCATCGCGGATCGTGTGGTCTCATCCCAACGCTCCTTTCAAGCACTCAGTTCAAGACATCAAAAAGTCGCTGTATTCTAGGATGACACTTCGACCGTGGTCCCGCCCCACCCCTGAAGCCTCGCGTCTAGCGTCCGGTGATGGCAACCACGTCCATCGTGTCCACGTGCCCCTCGTCGACACCGGGCTGCGCCCGTTCTTGCGCTCCAACGCACAACAACAGGACGACAAAGAACGACCGAGGACACAGGTGTGGCGAGCGATGCGTGGCAGACACGACATTCATGATTCGGAAACCGACGAGGGCAAACGGCAAGAACGAGGGGCGACTATATGTCTTGAATACGTCGATTCGCGAAGTCGATGGCGGCAACCGGCACGTCGAACGATGTCAGGACGGCGTTCCCTTGATATCCGAGGTCAGCAATACCAATCGGACTGGTGTAGTAGGCGTCCACGGTCATACGACGGACCCACCCAAAGAACGAGACGCCCTGACGGAGGGCACCACGTCGCCGCGCAGTCTCCCCGACCACTAGGTCGTCAAGGAGCGTCGTTTGTTGGACCGACGATGCCTCCACAAAACGGGAACGGACACGGTCGCGCATGACCCGGTCGCACCACGCCACACCGTCTCGATAGATATCGGCGAGCTGGTCGTTTTGACTACACAACACGTCGATAAACTCTGGAGCTCCCGCATCGACGCCACTCCCTCCGCCTTCGTCGGCGGGCACGATCAGCTCAGCCAACCGTGAAACGGTCGCAAACTCGTGCGGGCTGAGCCACTTGAGCGTATAGCCCTCCGGCTGTGTCCGCTCCTCAGCCACCAGGGCGTGCACGACACGAGCCGCCTCGATGTTGAACACGCCGCTGCCCGCCGCCGTCATCGACAAGGCCAGCTGCCTCAACACCTCTCGTCGTGACACGTGCTCCATGGTCTGTCCTTGACTCCTGACACTGAAGCAGTTGCTAGATCGTTCCCTGCCGCATTTCCTCGGCCATGTACTCCGACGCGCGCCACGCCAATGCATTGATGGTCAGCGTCGGATTTTTGTCCGGATTGCCGACAAACGAGCCGCCATCACACACAAACAGATTCCGAACATCGTGCGACTGGCAGAAGCCGTTGAGCGCGGACGCCCGTGGGTCGTCCCCCATACGCACGGTACCCACCTCGTGGATGATGCTCCCACCCACGGAAATTCCCGATGCGTCACGAAGCGAGGGCGCACCAGGACGCCCCCCCATGAGTTCGAGGAGGGCGCGGAACGTCTCGGCCATGTGCTTCGCCTGGTCCCGCTCGTAGTCACTCCATTCGAAGTGAAAACGCAGCACTGGAATCCCCCACCGGTCGACCGTGTCCGGGTCGATCTCACAGTAGCTGTCGGCATTCGGGATCATCTCCCCGCGTCCCTCGAAGCTGATCCTCGTGCCATACTCTCGTCGGGCTCGTTCCTTGATGCCAACCCCAAAGCCTTCGGCGCGGGCCATTCCCGAAAACGCCCCGACCGAGGGCATCCGGTAACCGCCACCAATCTCGATGTGATAGCCGCGGGGAAACCCAAGCGCCTCCTGACGCTCCCAGCCCCACCACGGCATATACAGATGCGCCCCCCCCGCGCCGTCACTGTTGTATCGCGGCATACCCTCAAGGGCGGGGATGTTGGCAGCGAGACCATACCCGACGGTGTCCATCAGATACCGGCCGACCACACCAGACCGGTTCGCGACACCATCGGAGAAGCCCCGCGGGGTCGAATTCAGAAGAATCCGCGCTGACTCACACGCACTAGCGGCGAGCACGAGGATACGGCAACGAAGTCGTCGCTCTTCCTGGGTGCGCTTGTCGATGTAGATGACCTCCGTCACGCGGTCCTGACCGTCTGTCACGATCTCACGCGCCATCGCCTGATCGATGATCCGAAGCCTCCCGGTCTCAAGTGCGGGAACGATCTGCACCTGACTCGAGGAGTAATTCGAGGCGCTGCGACAACCGCGCGCGCACTGCCCGCAGTAATGACACGCTGGGCGCCCATTGATCGTCCGTGTCAGCACCGACCGACGATTCGGGATACACGGGATCCCAAGCCGTTCGCTCGCCGCTTTGATGAGCAGCTCGTGCGCCTTGGGTGGGGGGGGATCGAGAAAGACCCCATCGGGCGCACTCCGGAGACCCTCTCGGCTTCCCGTGACCCCGATGAATGCCTCGGCTTTGTCGTAGTAGGGGCCGATGTCGTCGTAGCTGATCGGCCAATTCACCCCCAACCCATCTCGGTCTCGGGGTTTGAAGTCGTAGTCGGAGAACCGAAACGTGAGTCGTCCGTAATGATTCGTGCGCCCACCCAGGATGCGCGACCGAAACCACTGGAACTCGCTGCCGTCTCCGACGGTGTAGGGCTCCCCCTCGAGCTGCCAACCGCCGCTGGTGGTCGTGAAGTAGCCGAAGGGCTTGCCACGACCAAAGTAGCGTCGCCCGCCGTCCTCTGCCCCGCGGTGGGCGACGTCATACGGCCACTGATGCTCCTTGAACTCTTCGAGCGGGTCGAGGAGCGGTCCCGCCTCGAGCAACGTCACCCGCACCCCAAGACCGGTCAGCACGTGGGCCACGGTGCCCCCGCCAGCGCCCGAGCCAATCACCACAACGTCGTGGGTCTCCGGGGTCGATTGAATCGAAGCCATATCTATCCCGTGCGCGTCATTCTAGTGGACCGCGGGTCTTTCGTCGCCTGGAATCGGCACCGGCTGGCCTAGTAGCCAGATTCTCAAGAAGGTCTCACGCGGCGGCGGCGCTTCCGACCACAGGGTCGCCGTGATAGAAACGACCGCACAGATACCCGAGCCGCCCCGGCGAAGAAGGTGCTGAGTCGTGTGCGAGTGTTCGTCGGCACCCAAAAGGGTGTGTTCGTCGTAACATCGGATGCCACGCGGGACAGCTGGCAGATCAGCGGTGAGCTCGGAGGATGGGCAGTCCACCATACAAGAGGCTCTTCGATCGATTCGAACCGGCTTTGTCTCCCCCAGCGAACCGACTGGCACGGTCAGGTGATTCAGCAGTCGGATGACGGTGATGTGAGCAGGCCACGGTCACCGAACGCGCCGTGCTCGACGCCCTCGAGCACCGTTTTCCGGTGTTGGAAGACACGAGACGGGACCCGCCCGATGTCCCGCTGCACCAGCGGTCACGAGCGGTGCCGAACCCTTCACAGAGATCGGCGCCATGACCGGGCGGTAGCTAGACGGTTGGTATTCATCCGCAGGGAATCAGCGAAAGAGGGAAACCCGCATGAAGAGACTCGTCGCCATCGCCACGCTCTTGATATTGCTCGTTGCCACCGGGGGTCAGGCCCAGGGCCTATCTTCCGCCGCGCCGGAGGAAGTCGGGCTCTCAGCCGAACGTCTCACGCGCCTGGACACTGTCATTCAGCGCTATGTCGACGAGAACGCCATCTCGGGCGCTGTCGCGTTGATCGCACGCCGCGGGCGACAGGCTCACGTCCAAGCCTACGGCCTGGCCGATCGCGAGACCGGGACACCCATGCGAGCGGACGCCATCTTTCGGATCGCATCGATGTCGAAACCGATCACGAGTGTGGCAGTGCTCATGCTGTACGAGGAGGGTCACTTCAAGCTCAACGACCCTATCGGACAATACCTTCCCGCCCTGAGCGCCCTCGACGTGCTCGAGGCCAACCCAGGTGAAACCGGATTCGAACGGGTCGCGGCCACCCGGCCGGTCACCATCCGTCACCTGCTGACCCACACCTCAGGGATCACGTATCGCTTTCTTGGCGACTATCCGGGTCCGACCGCTAAGCAGCTCGCGATCTCGGAGCTCTACGGTGATGCGGATATTGCAGATGGACTGGCCGAGCATGACGGCACCATAGAAGGTTTGGTCACGACGCTGGGCAATTTGCCGCTGATGCACCAACCGGGGGCGGCATTCACCTATGGGCTGTCAACTGACGTTCTCGGGCGTTTGGTGGAGGTGGTGTCGGGTCTGTCGTTCGACGAGTTTCTGCGCACCCGGCTCTTCAGACCACTCGGGATGAAGGATTCGTTCTTCTACGTGCCCGCCCACAAGACCGACCGGATCGCGTCGCTTTACGCGCCCCAAGGCAACGGCCTCGTCAAGGTCGAGGGAACGGTCGAGGGCTCGCACCTGACCTTCTCCTCCACTTACTCCGCCGGTGAGCCCCGCACCAACTATTCGGGCGGGGCGGGACTCGCGTCCACCGCCCACGACTACGCACGATTCCTACAAATGTTGCTGAACGGCGGGGAACTCGATGGGGTTCGACTGCTGAGCCCGATGACGGTGGCGCTCATGACCACCGACCATATCGGCCAGATTACGGTGAGCTCGATCGTTGCGCCCGGTAGCGGCGGGTTCGGGCTGGGCGTGGCCATCCGTGGCGAGCCTGGCCGGGTGGGTGAGCTTGGCTCCGCTGGCTCGTTCAACTGGCGCGGATTCTTCAACACGATGTTCTGGGTGGACCCGGCCCAGGAGCTGGTTGCCATCCTCCTGACCCAGGTCCGCCCATCGGGATCGGATATTCAAGACCGGTTCCGCATCATGACCTATCAGGCGATCGTCGACTGAGTCACTCGCTCGGATTGAACCGGTCGAGGACCCCACTCGACGGTCCGGGTGACGGTGACCCATTGATACGAAGGACCGTGAGTAGCTCTGCCTCAACCGCCGAGTCCTGACGGGCCTCCGTCACTCCCCGGAGCGCGACGCCTACAGCCCTCGCAAACCCTCCGTCAGTTCGATCGAAACTCCCCAGGGGTCCGTGAGCAGGGCCCGTCCAACATCATCCACCCCTCGGTGATACGCCACGTCGAAATCGACCCCCCGACCTTCGAGCGTCTGACAGTACTCCTCGAGATTCTCCACTTCGAAACCGATATGGTCGAGCATGCGTCCTTGCGTGGGCGCGCCGCCGGCGTCCGGATTGTGAGAGAAGTTGAAGTTGATCCCGGGTAAATCCACGGCGTCATACCGCCAACGCATTCCCGGGACCCCGCCAAACATCTCGGTATACCAGCGCTGGGCCTCTTCCACCGCGTCCTCAATCAGATAGAGGTGCAGATGATGCGACATGATCGGGACTGCCAAGGGCCGGTTGTGACGTTGGGTTACCGGATTGATGCCACCATCGTCGAGTGTGAACCCGAGGTTGGTCGCGGTATCGTCGAACAACTCGATCCGTTCGCCTTCGGGGGTGAACACGTTGGTAATTCCCGACGATCTCGTGCGATCGACGTCGAAGCCGGCCTCCGCTATCGTGTCCAGCGACTGCACTCGAAACGCCATATGGTTCAGAGTCGAGCCCTCGGTGCCTCCAGTTGTCTCTCCGGTATCGAGAAACACGAGCACACCTGGAAACCTAATCACGACACTCTCCCCCGACGATGTACGCTCGCCACCCAGTCTCATCCAAAACCTGGCGTTCGCCTCGACATCGCGCACGCGGTAGTGCAGGTGCCCCATCGCAACCCCTGCCTCGTTGGGCACCGCGATCTGCGCCAACGCAGGTGTCGTCACCCCGAGCCCCAGGACGGTCGCAACGCTCACGAGCCTCTTCATACGTATCCTCGTATCGTCTTATAGTCTGTGTCAGGCCACCAAGGAGACCGTGATGATCGACCTCCGTTCGGACACCGTGACACTACCATCAAATGACATGCGAGCCGCGATGGTGGACACGCCGGTCGGTGATGACCAATTCGGCGAAGATCCCACTGTCAACCGACTTCAAGACCGCGTCGCCGCGTTGCTCGAGAAGGAGGCGGCGCTCTGGCTACCATCGGGAACCATGGCTAACCAAGTGGCCTTACGCGTCCTGACCCGACCGGGCGACGACGTCATCGTCACCCGGGGAAGTCATATGGTGTGGCACGAGACCGGCGGGGGCGCCGCCAACGCCGGAGTCCAGTTCACGGCGATCGGAGACGCGGGACGGTTTGACGTCGATTCGTTCGTCGCCGCCGTCAAGCCACGCGACCATCTGGTGTACCCGCCGACGACGCTCGTCGCCCTCGAGAACACCCACAACCGCGCGGGCGGCGTGATCTGCTCCCAAACCGAGATCGAAGGGGTGTGCACAGCAGCGACCGAGCTCTCGCTGATGACCTATCTCGACGGGGCCCGCATCTGGAACGCCGCCGTCGCGAGCCGAGTGACCGAGGCCGAGCTCGCGAGCCCGTTTGACCTGGTCTCGGCCGCACTCTCCAAGGGACTGGGCGCGCCAGGCGGCACGATGCTCGCCGGCCCCCGCGAGACGATCGATCAGTGTGTTCGTCATCGACGCATGTTGGGGGGCGCAATGCGCCAGGCGGGCTTCTTTGCCGCCGCCGGTCTCTACGCCATCGACCATAACCGCCAGCGTCTCGACCAAGACCATGACAACGCGCGTCTCGTCGGCGAGGCCCTGGCCCCCCACCCGCGGGTGAGGATTGACCTGGGAACGGTGCAGACCAACATCGTCGTGTTTCACCTCGACGAGGGAGGCCCAGACGCTCAGACGGTCGTGTCGAGGGCACACGATGAGGGTGTGTTGGTCCTCCCGTTCGGACCACGAACGGTACGTGTCGTCACCCATCTCGATGTCTCTCGGGAGGAGTGCCACCAAGCCGCCGACGTACTCTTACGCGGGCTGAACTGAACGACCGCCCCCGTGTCGTGGGGTCGGTGGGTCACGACTCCCACGGGGCCGACACAGAAAATACTTGGCGACATCTGTGCCGACCGGCTAACGTGGTCGATACTCGAAGGCTGGCCAGACCACCTGACAAGTCACGGCCCACGCGATTCCATCAAAGGCAAACACCATGAACGCTCACGTCGTATTGCTCACCGCCGCCATCACTGCCACCGTGGGTGTCGGCGTGGCCGCCCAATCCGGCTCGTCGGGATCACCGCCGCCCGTGGTCGGTCGCTCGGTAGTGGCATCGAACTATGGCATCGTGTCGGCAAGCCAGCCACTTGCCGCACGAGCGGGTGTGCAGATTCTTGAACGGGGTGGCAATGCCATCGACGCTGCCATCGCCGCCAATGCCACCATCGGCCTGATGGAGCCGACTGGCAACGGCATCGGCGGCGACCTGTTCGCGCTGGTCTACGAAGCACGGACCGGAGAGCTCCACGGGCTCAACGCGAGTGGCTGGACCCCCGCCGGGCGCACGGTGGAGCTGCTTCGGTCGAAGGGATTCGACACGATGCCCCAGCGCGGCATCTACTCGGTCACCGTGCCTGGCGTGGTGGCGGGATGGGACGCCATGCGGGATCGGTTCGGCACGCTGCCGTTCTCGGAGCTGCTGGCGCCGGCAATCTTCTACGCAGAACAGGGCTTCCCAGTCTCACCGGTCATCGCGGGGGGTTGGGGCCGGTCCGCCCAGTGGCTCGCGGAGCACCCGAACTCCCGATCGACGTTTCTCGTCGGTGACCTGGCCCCGGCGGCCGGGGAAGTCTTCCGCAACCCTGATCTTGGCAGCTCCCTCCGACGGGTCGCCGAGCACGGCCGTGACGGGTATTACACCGGACCGACCGCCGAGGCCATCCTCCAGATTTCACGTGAACAAGGCGGCACCTTCACCGCCCAAGACCTCAGCGAGTTCCAACCGGAATGGGTGACCCCGATCTCGACCACGTATCGCGGTTGGACCGTCAGCGAGATTCCCCCGAACACACAGGGCATCGCCGCCCTCATGATGCTGAATCTAATGGAACAGTATCCACTCGACGAGTACGGGTTCCACAGCGCCGAAGCGCTCCACGTGATGATCGAGGCCAAGAAGCTCGCCTACGCGGACATGCTGCGCTATGTGGGTGACCCGAGCTTCTCCCGCATCCCGGTCGAGCAGATGCTGAGCAAGACACTCGCCGCGGATCGAGCGACGCTGATCGATCCGGCCCAAGCCGCCTGCGCGGTCGAGCCATCCCACTTCGAGGGCGTCACGAACTCTGAGGGCAACGACACCATCTATCTATCGGTGATCGACTCGGAGGGGAACATCGTGTCCCTCATCCAAAGCAACTACAGTGGCTTCGGGTCGGGTCTGGTCCCACCCGACACCGGTTTTATGCTTCACAATCGTGGCGCGCTATTCACGCTAGAAGAGGAGCAAGCTAACACCCTCGAACCCCGCAAACGCCCGTTGCACACGATCATTCCGGCTTTCATGGAGAAGGACGGCATGCAGATCGGTTTCGGGATCATGGGGGGCTGGAATCAAGCGCAAGCTCACGCGCAGTTCGTCGCCAACATCGCCGACTATGGTTTCGACATTCAGGAGGCACTGGAGGCCGGACGGTTCACCAAAGGGTCATTCTCCGGCTGCGATGTCCGGATCGAGGTGCTCATCCCGTCTGCGGTGCGCGACCAGCTGACCGAGCGTGGTCACGAGCTTGAGGAGAGACCGCCAAGAACCGGTGGATTCGGATACGGACAGGCCGTCATGGGCACCGCCGAGGGCGTCCACTTCGGCGCCTCCGAACCGCGCCATGATGGCATGGCCATCCCGCAGGGCGCGCCGGTCTTTGACCGCCCCTAGCGCCCGTGGTGAAAGTCCCGCGTCGCACCAAGACCGACGTTGGGCCGGCCGAGCAAGGCGTGCCACGGGACAATACTGGCGGTCTTTGACTGATGAATAACGCGGAGCGGCTGGATTCATCGCCAGTCGATTGCAGCGGGATTTTTGCCACGGGCGGCTAGCCGTCTCACACCAACCAGACCGCACCCGTCGGGAGAGCAGCTCGGCCTCAAGACAGAGGCACTGGGCTCGGACTTCGCCCGGATGTGGCTCGCGGTGCGGATCGGGGGTGACGTCTCAGGGCAATGCCAACGCGACGAGCTCCGGCACCTCACCACCCACCGTCAGCGCGATGTACTGCGTCCCTTCGTGCATGTAGGTCATCGGTGTCCCGATGGCCCCCGCTGGCAGATCGACCGACCCGACGATGTCACCGGTCATCTTGTCACGCGCGACGAGCCGTGGCCCCTCGTCGGTCCCCCCAGCGGCCAACGCACTGACGAGCAGGGTCTTTGTCAACACCGGTCCGCCGTGACCCTCGCCACCCAGAGGCGGAAGATCGAGATCGCGCAACATCGGATGGTTGCGATAGCGATTGCCATCACCGTTGGGATGCATCCACGCGTGCTCGCCGGCGTTGAGGTCAATGGCGGTCATACGCGAGTACGGCGGCTTGAACAGCGGCAACCCCTGGGGCATCTGTGGCTGGATACCGGCCGCGAGTCCCGTAAAGGTGTAGCGAAGATTGCCACCCTCGTCCGGATCGGGCGTGTGGTATTTCAGCACCGAGAATCGATTCTCTGACGGGACATAGAGAAGACCTGTGTCTGGATCAACCGCGGCGCCGCTCCAGCTCGCTCCGCCCCCGACATGTGGCCGTTGAATCGTTCCCTGTAGCCCATCCTCGACGCTGAACATCGGTGGCGAGAAGAGCGGCCCGAGTCGAAAGCCGCTGACCGCCTCAACCGCCAACGCCCGAATTTCAGGAGTGAAATCGATCAGGTCGTCGAGACTGGTGCCCTGATACTCGAATGGCGGTGGCTTGGTCGGGAACGGCTGGGTCGGTGAAAGTACTTCGCCTTCCAGGTCCGTATCGGTGGCCACTGGACGCTCCTCGATCGGCCAGACCGGCTCGCCCGTCGCACGGTCGAAGACGTAGGTGAAACCCTGCTTGCTCACCTGTGCCACAGCCTTGATCGAGCGACCGTCCACGGTGATGTCGATGAGCGTGGGGGCGGCGGGAAAATCATAATCCCAGACGCCGTGGTGCACCGCCTGAAAATGCCACATCCGCTGGCCGGTCTCGATGTCGAGCGCCACCAGACTCTCGGCAAAGAGGTTGTCACCCAGACGGTGCCCCCCGTAATAGTCACCGGTCGGCGTTCCGGTTGGCAGATAGATGTAGCCGAGCTCGTCATCCACGCTAAACATCGACCAGACGTTGGTATTGCCTGAGTATCGCCATGATTCGTTCAACCAGGTGTCGACCCCAAAATCGTCGCCTTGGGGTACGGTCCGGAACACCCACCGGGTGACACCCGTACGAGCATCGACCCCTTTGATCCATCCCGGTGGCGCCTCTTTGGCAATCGCGCCGTCCGAAATGACGTTTGGCGTCACCACGATGTCATGCGCCACGATGGGCGGTGACGCCACGCCCATCAAGTTTCGTCCCCGGTGGTTGGTCCCTCCGCGGATGGCCCGAGGGACACCGGTCATCAGGTCGACGCGTCCGTTGTCTCCGAAGTCACGCACCAGCTCCCCCGTCGCGGCATCGAGCGCGATCAGATACGCCTCGTTGGTGCCAAAGAAGATGCGGGCGTCGGTCCCGTCGGTCCAGTAGGCCACGCCACGCGAGTTATAGAAGTGCGTGGGACGACCAGTGCGATACATCTCGGGATCATGCACCCAGATGGTCTCCCCGGTCGCGGCGTCAACGGCAGCCACCTGATGCAACGCCGTCGAGATGTACAAGACACCACCAACCATGAGGGGTGTTGCCTGAAACATGCGGATACTGAGACGCCGGTCCTGCTCACGAAGTGTGTCGAGATCGAGTGCCCCATCAGGGGACGCCCAGCGCCATGCCACCCGCAGATCGTCGAAGTTCGTGGCGTCGATCTGCTCCAGCGGGGAGTACTTCGTGCTCCCGAGGTCCGCGCCATAACTGCGCCACTCGCCGTTCACGGCACCATACTGCGCGCCAGCCGCGTTCGGGAAGAACGCGATGAGCACCCACACAAGGATGACCGCCGATGGGTGACACCCTCGAGACATTGTGACCTCCAGATTGAAACGAGTTCCGTGGCGACTCGTGTCGCCGGCATCTGAGGCTATGGCAGCGTGAACGCGATCAGGTTGGGCGGCTGTCCCCCAACCGTCAAGGCGATGTACTGCTTGTCGTCGGCCATGTAGGTCATCGGCGTACCAATCGCCCCACTGGGGAGATCGATCGAACCGAGCTCCTCGCCGGTAGCCTTGTCACGAGCCACCAGACGGGGGCCATCGTCACTCCCACCGGCTGAGAGCGCACTGACCAGTAACGTCTTCGTCAGAAGCGGTCCCCCTCGCCCATCGCCTCCTAGCGGCGGGAGGTCCAGTTCCCGAAGCATGGGGTGATTGCGGATACGGTCCCCGTTTCCGAGTGGCTGCATCCAGGCATGCTCGCCCCGGTTCATGTCGATGGCCGTCATGCGCGAATAGGGCGGCTTGAGAAGCGGTAGCCCCTGGGGCATCCGGGGGCCCCCACCACCCCCACGTAAACGCTCCGTCTCCGGCGCCCCGTGCGTATAACGCAGGGTACCGCCACGGGCCGGTTCCGGCGTGTAGTAATGGATGACGCCGAGACCGTTACGCGAGGGAACGTAGAGCAACCCAGTCTCCGGGTCTACGGCGGCCCCGGTCCAGCTGGCCGCGCCCCCGCCAGTCGGTCGAAATAGTGTCCCCTGCGTGCCCCCCTCCTCCGCCAGCGTCGGCGGCGTGAACAACGGCCCCAGTCTAAAGGCGCTGACAGCCTCGACGGCCATGGCCCGGATCTCCGGGGTAAAGTCGACCAGGTCATCGAGGGTCACGCCCTGATACTCAAACGCGGGGGGTTTGGCGGGAAACGGCTGTGTGGGCGCCGGCACTTCACCAGGCAGCGCGGGGGCCGTCGGCACCGGCCTCTCTTCGATCGGCCAGATCGGGGCACCGGTGACCCGATCAAATGTGTAAACAAACCCCTGCTTGCTCACCTGGGCGATCGCGCGTACCCGGCGCCCGTCGATGTCCAGGTCAAGCAGGTTCGGGGCGGCCGGGAAGTCGTAATCCCATAGCCCATGATGAACGGCCTGGAAGTGCCAGACCCGCTGCCCCGTTTCTATGTCGACCGCGACCAGGCTTTCCGCAAACAGATTGTCCCCGAGCCGGTGCCCGCCGTAGTAATCGTTGGTCGGGGTTCCAGTGGGCAGGTAGACATAGCCGAGCTCGTTGTCCCCGCTCAGCATCGTCCAGACGTTCGCATTCCCCGAGTATCGCCACGATTCGTCCAGCCACGTGTCGGACCCGTATTCGTCCGCGCTGGCGGGAACGGTGTGGAAGTCCCACTTGTGCTCCCCGGTCCGGACATCCCAGGCCCGAACCCACCCCGGCACCGCTTCCTTCGTGATGCGACGGTCGGCGATGGACGATCCGTGGATGACGGTGTCACGAACCACGATCGGCGGTGACTGAATCGAAAAGAGCATCGCGTTGAGGTAGTCGCGGTCTTCTCGAACGGCTCGGGGAAGCCCGGTCATCGCGTCGATCATCCCTCCCTGGCCAAAGTTCTCACAGGGTCGTCCGGTGCGAGCGTGAACACACACGAGACTGCCGTTTCCGGTGCCCCAGAACACGCGTTCCGCACCGGCGCCGTCGGACCAATAGGCGACACCCCGTTCACGCCACGTAACCGTCATCGAGGTCGTGCCCTCTGCGTAGCTCTTGGGGTTGAAGACCCAGAGCGTCTCGCCGGTCGTGGCGTCCACCGCCACGCCCTGTGACAGGGGCGTATTCAGAAAGAGCACGCCGTCGACCATTAGTGGTGTCGCCTGCAGATTGGACCGATTCGGCGTGTTGCGCTCCCGGTAGAGGTTCGGGGTGTCCGCTTGAAGCTGAGCGATGATCGCGTCGTAATCCGCCCACCACTCACCGCCATCCGGCGTGGTCATGCTCAAGAAGTCGTCGACCGACGACCAGCGCCACGCAATCTCGAGCTGCTCGAAGTTCTCGGGCGCAATTTGGTCGAGGGGCGAGTATTTCGTGCTGCCCACATCCCCGCCATAGCTGCGCCACTCACCATTTTCGGCGCCGTATTGCGCGGCGGCAGGTGTAACCGCGCACGCCAGGAACATGACGGTCACCAGGCGCACCACCCGGCCCACCCCGCCGATCCACGAATCTCTCGGTGTCGTTGTCATCACCTTGGCCAACCCCGCTGCGACGTCCTTGATTGTGAGAGAGGCAAGTGATCATCCTAACGCAGGCGCGAGGTATAGTGACGGAAATCCCGGAGACGCCGATGACGATACGGATGACCTTGGCGGCGCTACTCGGCGCCGCACTCATGACCACAACCGGCTCGGTGGCCCAGGCCCAAACGCCAACCATCACCCCGGTGACCGACGCCACGCTCCAGAGCCCCGACCCGAACGACTGGCTCAGCTGGCGCCGGACGCTCGACGGATGGGGTTATAGCCCACTGGATCAAATCACGACCGATAACGTCGGGGCGATGCAACTGGTGTGGTCGTGGGGACTCGAAGCCGGCGTGTCCCAGACCACGCCCATTGTGCGAGACGGCGTGATGTTCATCGCCAATCCGGGCAACATCGTCCACGCGCTCGACGCGCGTAGCGGCGAGCGGCTCTGGGAGTATCGCTACCCGCTCGACGAGCAACGCCGCGCCGCCGCACAGATGCGAAGCCTCGCGATCTACGAAGATGTGATTCTGCTCAACACGGTCGACGCACACATGGTGGCGATCGACGCCAACACCGGTGAGGAACGCTGGAACACGCCGATTGGCACCGCGCCGGGCTACACGTTCACCAGTGGGCCGATCGTGGCCGACGGCACGGTTGTGACCGGGCTGACCGGGTGTGGACGCTATCGAGAGGACACCTGTTATGTCGTAGGACTCGACGGCCGTACGGGTCGAGAACGGTGGAGGACATCGACCGTGGCGCTGCCCGGCGAACGCGGCGGCGACACCTGGGGGGACCTTCCGGTGATGTTCCGGGCCGGGAGTGACGCCTGGATCCCAGGAAGCTATGACGCGGGGTCCGGGCTCCTCTTCTGGGGAACCGCGCAGGCCAAACCCTGGTCGCGTGCCGCCCGAGGCACCGACGGCGACGCGCTCTACACCAACTCGACCCTGGCCCTCGACCCGACGACCGGGGCGTTGCGATGGTACTTTCAACACATCCCGGGCGACTCGCACGACATGGATGAGACCTTCGAGCGGATCCTCGTGGACTACGACGATCGGCAGTCGGTCTTTAGTATGGGCAAGCTCGGTATCTTGTGGGAAAACGACCGGGAAACTGGCGAGCTCGTGCGCGCAACCGACCTCGGCTATCAGAACCTCTTCGATCTTGACCCGAACACGGGACAGGCCATCTACAAGGACGGAATGGTCCAGGATGTCGGCGAGGTCGTGGACTTCTGTCCCAGCACCGGTGGCTTCAAGAGCCTTCGCGCGATGGCCTATCACCCGGACGCCGGGGCCCTGTATGTCCCACTCAATCTCAACTGCGAAACCGCCGCGTTTCTACCGGTCGAGCGTCGGCCCGGTGGCGGGGGCGCCGGTGGAGTCCGGGAGCGCGTGTATCACTTCCACCCCCAGAGCCCGAACCACATCGGCGAGCTCCAAGCGTTGGACGTGCGCACCGGCGAGACACGCTGGCGCCAGCGCCGACGAACCCCGTACAACACGGCCGCCCTGACGACCGGCGGCGGGCTGGTCTTTGTCGGCGACTGGGACCGCAACGTCATGGCCTACGACGCCGAGAGCGGCGCCGAGCTCTGGCAGACGCGACTCCCCCACATGACCAACGGCTTCCCGATTACGTACGCGGTGGACGGAATACAATACGTGGCCATCGGCACAGGCCCATCGATCGGCGCCTCGAGTTGGGCCACCTTGATTCCTTCAGAGCTGTTGCCGGAGAAGAGCCCGCCGCGAGCCAGTGGGGGCATCTTCGTGTTCGCGCTCCGACCCCAATAGGACTCGGGGTCACTCCGGTCGTGCGCTGACCCAGATCGGGCTGGACCACGCCATGACGATCCGTCCACGCACCTGCTCCCGCTGACGGAGCCGGAGGTAGTAGATGGCGTCGTCGCGGAAGCCAGCGTCCCGCCCGGACCACTCGACATCGATCGCGTTGGGCCGTAGCTCCTCGATCACCCTAAATCCGCCGTCTGGCATAGAGTAGCGAAGAATCTCGATCACCTCGATGATGTCGGTGCCATGCGCGTTGACGCGAAAGCGGGGTGCCAGAGCAGCCGTGTCAGCAGCAACCGCACCACACTCCGGCGACGTCCCGGCGCAGGTGTCCGGAAGCGGGGCATCGAGTGCAATCTCACTCCCCATCGGGGCATCGTTCACCCGAAAGTCCAGCAGGATACGCGCCCCCGTCGTACCGTATGTGCGTCGCGCATGCAGCCCGTCGAAGATCGCCTCGCGTGTCAGCTCTGGTGCTGACACCGCCGCCAGCCCCCAGTGGGGCTTGCCCGGTTGCGAGCGGTGGTCA
>JAYZGM010000139.1:0-8281 GCA_036336225.1 Acidobacteriota bacterium
CAGCCATGAGGCACGAGGAGCCGGTCGACCCGGGCGATGCAGGATTAGCCCGCCTGAGCCCAGCAGGAGGAGGTGTTTGTGACTCCCGAACGACGAGCTCAGGGGTCAAGCGGATATCGTAGGGCCTCGGAGAATTACCCATCTGAAGTCAGCGACAACGGTTCGAGATCAACGCGCCCCGTACTGTCGCCGAAGCTTTCGGCCGGGACACCGGCTTTGTCGAGGAGCCCGAGCAGGAGGTTCGCCATCGGGGTCAACTCGGCAAACTTGATATGTCGTCCGCCACGCAGCCGACCAGCCCCACCACCCAGCAGCACGAGCGGCAGATTCTTGTGATCGTGCAGGTTGCCATTGCTCATGCCACTGCCATGCAGCACCATCGAGTGGTCGAGCAGTGAGCCATCGCCGTCAGGCGTTGTCGCCATCTTCTCGATGAAGTACGACAACAGCTGTATGTGATACGCGTTGATCTTGGCGATCGAGGCGATCTTCTCGGGGTTGTCCTGGTGATGTGACACCGCATGATGACCGTCGCTAACCCCGATCCAGGGGAACGTCCGCGCGCTCTGCTCACGACCGAGCTGCAGACTGAACACTCGTGTGATGTCGGCTTGATACGTCAGCAGCAGCAGATCGAACAATAGCTTGGCGTGTTCGTCGTACGTCTCCGGAATCCCGACCGGACGATCCGGGAGAGCGAAGGTCGCCTCAATGGCCTGTTCTTCTGCTCGTTGGATACGTCGCTCCACTTCGCGCACCGCGTCGACATATTCGTCGAGACGCGAACGATCACTCGCCCCCAACGAGCCCACGAGACGAGCCATATCCTCCGTCACCGAATCGAGGATGCTACGGTCACGTCGAAGCTCAGCACGCCGCTCGTCGACGGTACCACCGTCTCCGAACAGCCGCTCGAACACCATCCGGGGGTTGTTCTCCATCGGCAGCGGCGTGTTCGGTGATGACCAGGACAGGCTATTGACATAGACACAGTTGTAGCCGTTATCACAGTTGCCAACGAGGAAGCTGTTCTCGAGCGTGAGCTCGAGCGAGGGAAGCCGTGTATCGCGACAGAGCTGTCGCGCGGCGATCTGGTCGACCGTCGTCGCCAGACGCACGTCGGCCCCTTCGGTCATCTTGGGACGCGCCGCGCTCAACCAACTTGCATTCGAACGAGTGTGCTCGGCGTTGCCATCGGTTCCGTTACCCTGAGCATTCTTGTGCTCCATGTTGGTAAGCACCAACATCTGGTCTTTCACCGGCGCGAGTTGCTGGAGGATCGGCGACAGCTCGAGCGCTCCTCCCTCACCCGCTGGGGTCCACTGATTCTGACCACCGGGCGCCCATGTCACCGACCCATGTGGGAAGTAGATAAAACCCAGCCGCTGCACTGGATTGGCTGACGTCTTCGCCGTGGCCGACAACGCCGGCACCATCGAGTCGAGCAATGGCAAGGCCAACGTCGCCCCCACTCCACGCAGGAACGTACGTCGCGGCAAGTGCTTCTTGGTGATGATCATGGCTGGTTCCGGTTCTGGAGTATCTAGCGTGACGCAACCACGTCGGGCGCGGCCGGGTCGGCCGACTCCCAACGCCTCATCTGAAACGGCGTACTCTCCACGATACCCAACACGAGTGAGGAGAAACGATACCGGTCAACGGCTGCCTCTCGCTCAATCGCGCGGATGGCTGGCGCATCGTAGTGCTCGGTGGCTCGACCAAGCGCGTAGGTCAGTAGCCGCTCGGTCATCGTGCGCACGAACTGATCGGAACGGTCCAGAATCGCCTGGCGTAATCCCGATACCCCATCGAAGATCGTCCCATCGGGCAACCCACCCGACGCATCGATCGGCGCCAGCCCTTCGGTCAGCGTGCGCCAGCGACCAATGGCATCGAAGTTCTCCATCGAGAGCCCAACCGGATCCATGAGGGCGTGACAGGCCGCGCACACGGGGTTGCTCCGGTGCTGCTCCATGCGGTCACGCATCGAGAGCACGGTGTCAGATTTGTCCTCGCTGAGCGGGGGCACGTTTGGCGGCGGGGGCGGAGGCGGCGTGCCGAGCAGGTTTTCCAGCACCCACTTGCCCCGCACCACTGGCGAGGTCCTGGTCGCGTAGCCGGTCACGGCCAAGATACTGGCCTGGCCAAGCAGACCGCGACGCGGACTCTCCGGAGGGAGCGCCACGCGCCGGAAATGGCTGCCATAGACCCCGGGCATACCATAGTGCTTCGCTAGGCGCTCGTTGACGAACGTGTAGCTCGCCGTCAACAGGTCGAGGGCGCCGCGGTCCTCGCGGACGATGCTCTCGAAGAAAAGCTCGGTCTCTCGCCGCATCGCCCGGCGCAGCGTCTCGTCAAAGTCGGGAAATGCGACGAAATCCGGCGACACCGCAGGCAGATTCCGCAAATACAGCCACTGGGCGGCGAAGTTCGAGACCAGCGACTCGGCCCGGTCGTCGGTCAGCATCCGACGCACCTCGGTCTCGAGTATTTCCGGATCCCGAAGGGTTCCGGCCGCAGCCGCCTGTATCAACCGGTCGTCCGGGATACTGCTCCACAGGAAAAACGACAACCGTGACGCGAGCTCGAGGTCGGTAATGAAATACGGTTGGTCGGGTGGCCCGTCACCGCTGACGGGGTCACGCTCAACGCGTAACAGAAACTCCGGGCTGACGAGGAGCCGACGGAGCGCCATCTCGATCCCCGTTTCGAAGTCCCCATCCTCACGACCCTCTTGATAAAACTTGCGTAGGCGCTCAACGTCCTCCTCTGAGACTGGACGACGATAGGCCCGGCGGGCCAGCGTCGAGAGGATCTCCGTCGCACACGCGTCCTCCACCACCGATGTCGGCACCGACGGTCGGCACGTAAACACGCGCCGCCGGCTCGGCGTGTCTCCCGGGCCAGTGGCATCGAACGGCCCGGTCACCATAATCGAGTAGACGTTGGGTTGGGTGCGCTGGTCGCCACCCACCGTGATGTGGACCTTGAGAAACGGCTGCCGATGACGTTCGACAAGCTCCGTGCCGTGGCTGACGAAGGCCGCCCCCACCCTGTGAGGCCCAGCCGTCACCGGCACGCGCACAAACAGGTCCGCGTCGGCGGGTCGCGTGTCCGGCTGATACAACGACTGGCCAACGGCCCGCTGCGCCGCTGTCTCTTCCTGCCCCTGCGACGAAGTTTGACTGGGTCGTTGGGTTTGCACGGGGCGTCGTACCGATCGCGCCGGCGGGACAACCGTCAACACGCTGACCGGCTCACCGTCGAGCGTAATCACCACGTCGTGTGGCTCCCGTAGCCCACCGACGCGGTTGCTGTTCCAGCTCTTCCCGAGCTCGACCCGGAGCTCATAGGTGGCATCGACCGGGAAGTTGTAATGAACCGTCGTACCGCCTCGCGTGCCAAAGGGCAGCCCTTCGACGTGGCTCGTCTGATTCAGATCGGATGGCACGATGAAGGTATCGGCCACCGGCGATCCGACTGGCGCCCCGAGGGCCAGACGGCTGATCTTGCGGGCGGCCGTCAGATAGCGCTCCAACCGACCCGGGGCAATGCCCCCCAAACTCACATTGTCAAAACCGGCGCTCGAATCATCGGCCGGGAGCAATGCGGCAACGTCGATGTCCAGGTCGAGCAGGTCACGAATGGCGTTCCGATACTCCGTAGCGTTGAGCCGTCTCAAAGTTGAGCTGCGGCCCGGATCTGGGTTATCGGTAGCCGCGCGGTCCAGCTCGGCTTCCAAATAGGTCGTCAGCCGAACATAGTCGTCAAGACTCGGGCGCGGCCGCCCCGCCGGCGGCATCATCCCGGCTTGCAGCTTGCTGACCACCTTCTCCCACACGTCTGCGTGGTCCTCCACGTGTGCGAGGTCGAGCGTGGCGAGCGAGAGCCCGCCGATCTGAAGACGATCGTTGTGACACGTGACGCAATACTGGTCGAGCAGCGCCCGCTCAGGCCGGGGCATCGTTTGACCGGCGGTCACGACGGCGGAGCAGACAAGTAGTAGAACGAATACGACCGGCGTACACGGGCCCTTCACAAACGCCCCCTCCCGCGCGGTAGACGACCACCGCGACGACTGCAAGATCCAGCAGAACGCAGTTTAACATCCTTCGTCGGGGCATCTCCCCGAAACCCTCGCGTACCAACGAAGGCAAAAACAGGCCTCAACGGCGCCGGAGAAGGAACTGGATGGACTCCGCACGCGACCGAAAACGACGCTCAACGAACGGCTCTCCACGACCGGATCATTTCACTGAGCCTCAAGCGAGTCCGTGGCTTTCCATAAGTGCGCATCCTCATGTATTTGCGTGAGCTGATCATCCCCGCCGACGGTCTCACCCGGGACGCTTCGCGCCGCTACGCTCCGTCAGGCGAGTTTCCGGGTAGGATGATGCAAGCCTGAAGGAGTCTCACATGTTGTTTAGCACCCGAAACGCTTGCCGCACCTGCGGAACCCAATACTCGCGTGTCGCGATCGCGCTGGTCACGACCATACTCGTCAACCCGGTCATGAGCTCCGGCGCAGACAACCCGCTCATTGAGGCGGTCAGAAACGGAGACACCCAGACGACACAAACACTGCTTGTCGACGGCGTGGATGTGAACGCGCCGGAGCCTGATGGCACCTCTGCACTCCACTGGGCGGTACGTCTCGACAACCTAGACCTGGTGGGGCTCCTGATTCAGGCTGGTGCCAATGTGATGGGCGCCAACGTCTTTGACGTCACACCGCTCTCCCTCGCTGCCATCAATGGGAACCCGGCCATAGTCGAGCGGCTGTTGCGGGCCGGTGCCGACCCGAACGCCACGATGGCCCATCACGACACCGCCCTCTTGACCGCCGCGCGAACCGGACGCGCCGACACGATCCACACGTTGGTCGCCTATGGCGCTGAAGTCGACGGAGCCCAGCGTACCGGTCAAACCCCGCTAATGTGGGCAGCGGCCGAAGGCCACCTCGACGCAATGCGTGCCCTGATCGAGGCAGGAGCAGACGCCACAGCTCGCACGGTCATACCGGAGAATCCGCTTCGCACCGGACTCGAAGGACCAGCCCCACACGGCTTTACGCCAATGCTGTTCGCGGTGCGGGCGGGACATATCGACGCGGTGCAGCTGCTGCTCGATGCCGGCGCTGACCCAAATGACAAACTGCCAGATGGGATGAACACGGTCGTGTTGGCCGCCACCAATGCGCACTGGGAGCTAGGGGTCTACCTCGTGGACCACGGCGCAGACCCAAACGGCGACGATCAAGGGTGGGCGGCACTGCATGCCATGACGTGGGTCCGGATGCCGAACTTCGGGTTCAACCCACCGGGCCCGGTCACCACCGGATCGATCGACAGCCTCGCATTTGCCCGCGCCCTGGTCGAGCGGGGTGCGGACGTGAACCTGCAGATGACCGCCGAGCCGCGGAATGGGTATCGCAACGCCCTCAACCGCGTGGGCGCAACTCCTCTGCTCATGGCGGCTCGACTGGCAGACGCCCCGCTCATGAGGGTGCTGGTGGAGCTCGGCGCAGATCCGGCCATCACCAATGAAGATGGCACGACACTCCTCATGGTCGCCTCCGGAGTTGGCATCCACTCGCCCGGCGAAGACCCTGGGACCGAAGCCGAAGCGTTGGCGTGTGTCGAGCTCGCCCTCGAGCTTGGCGGTGAACCCAACACCATTGATCAGCTTGGCGAGACAGCGCTCCATGGCGCCGCCTACCGGGGCGCGAACTCCATCGTGGAACGCCTCGTCGCCCACGGCGCCGACACGTTCGATGTCGAGAACGCGGCCGGCTGGACACCCCTCCGGATCGCCCAGGGTGTGTTCCGGACCGCCACGTTCAAAGAAGCCCCTCAGACCGCCGCGCTCCTCGACGAGCTGATGACGGCGAGGCAGCAGTAAGATGCGACCGTTCGACACCTCGTCCGGACAACGATTGACGACCCTGCTCACCGTCGGACTGGGGCTGCTGTACCCCTCCGGCGGTCAAGCCCAAAGCGTCTGGGACGGCGTGTACACGTCCGTACAGGCCGACCGCGGCGCCCTGGTTTATCGTCAAGCCTGTCGGAAGTGCCACTTCGCCGATCTGAGTGGTGCCGGCGACGCCGGCGCCACGCCGGGTGAGGTTCCTCCAGCCCTGGCAGGCGCCACGTTCCTTGAGCGGTGGACGGGCGTCCCTCTTTCCGAGCTCGTCCTCGCCGTCTCTCGTGGGATGCCGGGCGACCGCCCCGGCACGCTGCGCCCGCAGGCCACCGCCGACGTCGTGAGCTACATTTTGCAGGCGAACAACTTTCCCACCGGCGAACGAGAGCTTCCTTCCGGCCCCGAGCGGCTCGAAACGGTGGTCATTACTGAACAGCCCACGCCGTGAAGGTGTATAACGGCACTCTAGCGTAGGACACAGCCTGGACACGAAAGGAGCAGGACCATGCAGAAACAGGTTCGATCTCGGGGGAGCGTGCTTCTCACCATCTTGACACTTGGTATGTTCGCCATGGTTGTCGGTGGGCAGTCACCAATCACCGCCGCCCAGAGTCGTTTTGTCGGGGGAGACCCAACCCGACCGGACTCGGAGGACATGCGGGCCCTACGCCTCCGCTTTGAGGCCGGCGCGCGCTCAAACTGGCATAGCCATGCCGGCTGGCAGATCATCGCAGCCGAAGAAGGCCGCGGGCGCACGCAGGTGCGTGGGGAAGAGATGATCGAGCTACTCCCGGACGGTCCGCCGAACTACACCGCACCGGGTGTGGTGCACTGGCACGGCGCGTCTCCCGACGAGCACGTTGTTCAGCTCACCTTCATGGGAGGCGCCGCTGGGGCGGACTGGTTTGAGCCGGTCAGTGACGGCGACTACCAAGGACAGTAGACACCGCCTCGGTTCTGAAGAGATCTGGTCAGAGCGTGTCGCCGTCGTTCCCCGGCGGCGGCACGCGACCTTCGCCCGGCTGGCCGGACGTAACGCAGGCGACTCGTCCCTGGGGCTGGCGCAGGACGTGCGGATGCGTGTGCCGTCTCTACGGCAGTCCGGTGTCGACGGCCCCGAGCTCGCGCAGGAGTTCCGCCGTTGTCGTACTCGTGTCACCGGAGTTGTAGAGCGCACCCAGTCCCTGGGGACCGGTGAGGGCCAAGCCGAGCGGGGTCTGACCGGCGTCATTGCGGACATCGAGTGTCGCGCCCCGTTCGGCCAGGAGACCGATGACGTCGTCGAGACGTCTGGTGGCCGCAGCGTGAAGCGCCGTGTCGCCGGACTCAGTGCGAGCCTCGACGTCGCCCCCAACCTCAAGCGCCAACGAGACCGCCCAAATGGTACGGCGATGCTCATCCGCCGCGTCCGCCAGCCGGATCCCGAATCGACCGCGGGTCGTCCCTCCCCGAATCGCGGCGACAACCGACGTCTCGCCTCTGAGCGCAGTCTGCGGATCGGCCCCGTGGTCGGCCAAGATTTCCATGATCTGCGGTTCCCTGAACCGTGCAGCAATCCAGAACGGCGTGGCGCCAATCATGCTATGGGGCAATCGCCAGTCGGCGCTCACCCGGCGGGCAGGGGTGCCTCGTGTCATGGTTTGATCCGGATCGGCCCCGTGGGCAAGCAACGCTTTGACCAACACCTCATCCCCCCTCAACACCGCTGCATGAAGAGCGGTGTACCCTCCCTCGGCCCTGGTCGGATCAGCCCCCGCTCGGAGCAGGATCTCGGCAACCGCACGGTGCCCGCTATGGGCAGCCACCACTAAAGGGCTCGTCCCCATCGCGGCCAACGCGTTGACATCCGCCCCCGCCGCAAGCAGCAGCCGGACAGATTCAACACCGCCGGTCCTGGCTGCGAACAACAGTGGGGTATAGCCACCCTGCTCGACCTCGAACACGCCGCTGCGGTCCGCGTTCCCCGACGAGCTCACGACCTGGGGATAGACATCGGACCGCTCGTTCACCCTCGCCCCGTGCTTGAGCAATAGACCGACCACCGCCGGGTGCCCCTGGGATACGGCCCACATAAGGGCCGTCTGTCCGTGTGACCTCTCCCGCGGGTCGACGGCGGCGCCATAGGTGAGCAGCAAGCTCACGACATCCGGGCTGCCGGTCCGAGCGGCCGTCATGAGAGGTGTCTCGCCGGAGGGCAATGCGATACCGGGGTCTGCCCCGGCGACCAGCAGCATTCGTGTCATTTCTGGGCTTGCGTTGTTGGCGGCCAGCCACAACGCCGTCACCCCGAGGTCGTTTGTGGCGTCGACCACGGCCCCGGCCTGGAGTAGCCGTGTGGTCATCCCGCTATGGTCCCAAT
>JAYZGM010000140.1:0-6745 GCA_036336225.1 Acidobacteriota bacterium
GTTGTAGACGAGAAGCGGTGTAAAGAGCTCGTCGTCAACGACTTCAAAATCAAAGCTGCCGGTGTGCCCGCTCTCGGCAGCCTCGATGTCGATATGCACGGGGACCATGCCTGGACCCGCACCGAATGCCCCGCTGATGCCCGTGGAACGATCTTGATCAATTGTGCCCAATGTCTCGCCAACGGTGGCGATACGTGAAGAAATTGCCTGACTCGACAAGACCGTGTGCACGTAGGCCCGGGTCATCGGAAACGATGACGGCCCCAGGTTGTAAAACGGGTGCCCGAACGCATAGAGACGACCGGCCTCGACCATGGTGACCGTGCCCGTACCGGCCATCGACAGATCCCCTTGCATGAGACTCACGCCGACGGCGTCACCTGGTTGGAGCGGGTCATCGGACGGTTGGGTCGACACGCCGCTGGTCGTGCCGCCCACGACCGCCACGAGCCCCGTCCCTCGCAACCGCCCGGCGATCTGTTCGAAGGCGGGTGGAGCAAAACCGCTCATCACGACCGGGGTGGCAATGGGACGCAGCTCGGTCCCGATGGCCGCGTCGAGGTCTGCGCCAATGCCGTCAGCGTGCACCGAGCGTGGACGCGTTGCGAACCGATCGACCGGACCCGAAGGCATGAGGAGCAGCGTCGTCAATAGCTCGGTGGACAACGGCAGCGCTAACTCCGGGATTACCGACGCAGCTCGGGGGCTACTCGTGTCAGCGCGCAACATCTCATCGATCGGCGTGATTCCGGCGATGGTGTCGTTCGTAAACGACCCCAACGCATACGACACGGCCCCAATGAGACGGTCTTCGATATAGACCGGGCTGCCGCTCATTCCTTGGATGACGCCACTCTTGGCGAGCGGACCACCGTCGAGCCGTGCCAGAATCAGGTTTTGTCGGGGGCCGAACGAGTTTTCGAGCACACCGATGATCTCAGCGTCAAACTCGCTTCGCTCGGTGCCGGCGAACACGGTGACCCCGGTGCCGCGCATCCCGGCCCGGACCTCGGCGAGCGGCATGGTGACGGTAGCGGCCGGAAGGGCCACGACGAGCCCACCCAGCACGGAGGCAACAACGAGAACCCGTTTTCGGATAGGCATAAGAATTGGTGGAAGCCAGGGAGGCGTCGAGACTCAACCCTTATATCGGAGCCATGGGCGCGGGTCAAGGTGGTTCGCGGGATCCGTTTGACACGGAAAATCGGTCGCATTAAGCTAGGACGCTGAATCTTGACCCGTGGCCACAATGATACGGCCCTCTAACAGCGTTGAAATGAATCTGTCCAGGCAACTGGCTGCTGGTTTGACTTGGGCTTGGTCGTATCGCCATTTTTACAACGCTGGAGAGGCACGTCTGGCCATCTGACCCGACCGACGACAGACACCGAAACGCCTCTTCAGCCACTTTGGTTGGAGAGGCGTTTTTTGTGTCACGACGACCCTTATGACTGTCGGACGACTGTGCGCCACCGTAACCGGAGAGACGATGGCCGAGCTGCGGGCGGCGCGTGATGCCGCCCATGGTGCCGATCTCGTGGAGATGAGACTCGACTCGGTCCGTGATCCCGATGTGGCGGCGGCATTAGCCGGACGTCGGTGCCCTGTGCTGGTCACCTGTCGGCCCACCTGGGAAGGGGGGCAGTTTGACGGCACCGAGGAGGAGCGTCATCGACTCCTGCATCAGGCGTTCGAACTTGGGGCGGAGTGGGTCGATCTTGAGTGGCGCGGTGGCTTTGAGCGGCTAGTGACCGGCCGACATGGTCAGAACGTCGTCTTGTCAATGCATGCGTTCGATGAGACCCCGTCGGATCTGGAGACACGTTATCGGGACATGCGCGCCACCGGAGCCGAGGTCGTCAAGCTGGCGACTTATGCCGGATCGGCGGACGACGTCATTCGTCTCTTGGAGCTCGGGCGGGGGAGTGGGTCGGCACCAATCGTGCTTGTTGGGATGGGGCCCATTGGCGTGGTGAGCCGTCTACTCCCACACCGTTTTCGCTCAGCCTGGACCTATGCCGGACAGGGCGTAGCGCCTGGACAAGTGCCGCTCTCCCAGATGGTGGGACGGTATCGCTGTCATCGTCTCAACGAGACGACGTCCATCTACGGGGTCGCTGGCTCGCCGGTCAATCATTCGCTATCACCAGTGATGCATAACGCGGGTTTTGCGGCGCACGATCTGGACGCGGTTTATGTGCCGTTTGAGGCGGTCGACGTCGGCGATCTCATGCGTCTGGCGCGGGCGCTCGGAGTGTCCGGTCTGAGTGTGACGGCCCCTTTCAAGGAGGCCGTCGTCGACCATCTGGACGAGATCGACCCACTTGGGCGAAGAGTTGGGGCCGTGAACACGCTGCGGGCCGATGGCCGTCGCTGGATGGGACTCAACACGGACGTCCCGGGTTTCTTGGCCCCACTCGAGCGCCGTGGTGGGGTCACGGGATTACGCAGCACGGTGCTCGGAGCTGGTGGCGCCGCCCGCGCGGTAGCCGTCGGGTTGGCCGAGGCTGGCTCCATAGTCACGGTGAGCGCACGACGGAAGGATCGCGCGGCGGTGGTCGCGCGGCTTGTTGGCGGCACGGTCGGGACCATGCCACCACAACCCGGGTCGTGGGACCTGTTGGTGAACACGACCCCATCTGGCACGAGCCCGCGTATCGACGAGACCCCGGTGTCTGCTTCGGCGCTGGGCAGGGGACGCACCGTGTATGACTTGGTCTATAACCCCGCTCGCACCCGCTTGTTTCGGGATGCGGACGAGGCCGGCCTTTCCACGATCGGGGGCCTCGACATGCTTGTGGCCCAGGCGGTGAAACAGTTCGAGTGGTGGACGGGGACACGCCCCACCGACACGCTGTTTCGCCAAGCGGCCCTGGCGGAGCTCGCGGGGGTGGACGGCCCCGAGGCCGAGAGCCAGCCGGAGGGTCGAGCCGTATGACTGTGACCTCGTTCGAGACGTTTCGCGAGCTCGCCAGCCGAGGCAACTTTGTCCCCGTGTGCAAAGAGGTCCGGGCGGATTTGCTGACCCCGTTGTCCGCGTTCCTCAAGGTGGCCGAGCACGCAGACTACGCGTTCCTCTTTGAGAGCGTCGAAGGGGGTGAGCATCTCGCCCGCTATTCATTTCTCGGCAAGGATCCGTTTCTGGTCTTACGAGCCAAGGGCGGGATGACGCTCACAGAAACGGGTGGTGTCACCACCACCGATACGCAACCGTTCATGGACCGGTTGCGGGGTGTCATGAGTGACTATCAGGCGCCCGTGGTACCGGGGCTCCCGCGTTTCACAGGAGGTGCTGTGGGGTTCCTGGGTTATGACGCGGCCCAGTGGTTTGAGCCCTCGCTAGAGGCGGCGTGGGCCAAGCGCGATGTTCCGTCGGCCGGAGATGATGACGCCGCATTCATGCTGTTCGACACCATTCTGGCGTTCGACCACGTGAAACACCGGATTCTGGTGATTGCCAACGCCCGTGTCGAACCAGGGGCTGATCTTGAGACCGCCTACCGGTTTGCGACAGCCAAGCTTCACTTTTTGGAACGAGAGCTAGAGCGCAGCTTGTCGGAACCGACAGTCGTGGCGTCAGGTGGACGCGACGTGCGGTCGAACACGACCCAGGAGGCGTTCGAGCGGGCGGTTCGTGTCGCCAAAGAGCACATCACCGCGGGTGATATTTACCAGGTGGTGTTGTCGCAGCGGTTCGAGACCACCGTCATTGCCGATCCCTTCAGCGTGTATCGGGCGCTGCGTCATGTAAATCCGTCGCCTTACATGTATTTCATTCGGATGGGGGGGTTATCGATCGTCGGGTCCTCGCCGGAGATGTTGGTGCGGGTGGAGGGACGCGACGTCGTCACGCACCCGATCGCCGGCACCCGCCCCCGCGGGGCCGATGACGATGAAGACCAGCGACTAGCGGAGGAACTGAAGCAGAACGAAAAAGAGCGGGCGGAGCACGTCATGCTCGTCGATCTTGGGAGAAATGACATCGGTCGGGTCTCTGAATACGGCAGCGTCCGGGTCGCCCAGTTCATGGGGCTCGAACGCTACTCACACGTCATGCATCTGGTATCGCGGGTGGAGGGTCGACTCCGCGAGGGTCAGGACCGGCTGGATGCGCTGGCCGCCTGTTTTCCGGCGGGCACGGTGTCGGGTGCTCCGAAGATCCGAGCCATGGAGATCATCTCAGACCTCGAACCGACAAAACGGGGCATCTACGCCGGGGCTATCGGGTATCTGGACTTCGCGGGCAACCTCGACTGTTGCATCACGATTCGGACCATCGCGTTACGCGGCGACCGCGCGTATGTCCAGGCCGGTGCCGGCATCGTTGCCGACTCCGATCCTACGGCCGAATACAACGAGACCCGGGACAAGGCGTCCGCGCTTCTCCGCGCGTTGGAGCTCGTGTAGGTCGTCGCCCTCGGGATTGACCGACGGACTATCGATCATGGTGCTGGTCATCGACAACTACGATTCGTTCACCTACAACCTCGTGCAGTATCTGGGGGAGCTCGGGGCCACGGTGACCGTTCGACGGAACAACGACGTGTCCATCGACGAGATTGCCGAATTGAAACCGGATCAGCTCGTCATCTCGCCCGGGCCAGGTCGTCCCGAGCACGCCGGGATCACGGTCGACGCGATTCGTCGATTTGGTCCCCAGCTGCCCATATTGGGGGTCTGTCTGGGGCACCAGGCGATTGGGTTGGCGTTCGGGGCGTCGATCACCGCGGCGCCGGTCCTGGTCCATGGCAAGCGGTCGATGGTGGAGCACGACGGGCATGGGGTGTTCCAGGGGATCGAAGGGCCTTTTGCCGCCGCGCGGTATCACTCGCTCGCTGTGGCGCGTGGGACGTGTCGGTCCGATCTTGAGGTTACGGCGAACGCGGTGGACGACGGGACCATCATGGCGGTGCGTCACCGGAAGTGGCCAGTCCACGGGGTGCAATTTCATCCCGAGTCGGTACTCACCGGGGTTGGGCATCAGATCCTCCGGAACTTCTTGGAGCTCGCATGTTCGCCGCGTTGATCGAGAAGCTGCACCGTCGTCAGGACCTGAGCGTGACCGAAGCGGCGGACGTCATGGAAGAGATCATGGCGGGCCGGGCGCAGCCGGCCCAGATCGCCGGGCTTCTGATCGGACTCTCGATGAAAGGAGAGCGGCCGTCGGAAATCGTGGGGTTGGCCACGACCATGCGAGCCAACGCCGTGAGACTCTCCAGGCCGTATCCCGGTCTATTCGACACCTGCGGGACGGGTGGTGATCGGTCGTCGACCTTCAATGTGTCATCACTGGCGGCTCTGGTGTTGGCGGGATGTGGCGTGCAGGTCGCCAAACACGGAAACCGGGCCGTATCGAGCACGTGCGGAAGTGCCGATCTCTTTACGGCGTTGGGGGTAGCGGTCGATGCCCCGCCCGGGGTTGTCGAGCGGTGTCTCGAGACGGCGGGCATCGCGTTTCTGTTTGCCCCGACCTTCCATCCATCGATGCGCCACGCGGCTCAGACCCGGCGGGACCTTGGGGTGCGCACGGTCTTCAATCTACTCGGTCCCCTGACGAACCCGGCCGGAGTGAGCCATCAGCTCGTGGGGGTGCCGCGTCCGGATCTGACCGACCTGCTGGCTCGGGCCTTGGGGGAGCTCGGTGCCGAGCGGGTGTGGGTAGCGCATGGGGCCGATGGGTTAGACGAGGTGTCGACCACGGGATACACAAAAGTGTCCGAGTGTCGGGAGGGTATTGTCCGCAGTTTCTTTCTGCACCCAACTGACTTCGGGTTGCCGGTGGCCGATCCCGAGGCATTACGGGCATCCACCCCAGACGACAACGTCGCCATTGCGCGCGCCGTGCTGTCGGGACAGGGGGGTGCGCCCCGGGACATGGTCCTGGCCAACGCGGCGGTTGGCCTGTTGATGACCGAACGCGTGGCGACCTTGCCCGACGGTGTGCAAATGGCGGCGACGGCCATTGACAACGGGGCCGCGCGCGATGCGCTTGACCGGATGGTGACGACCACCACCGAAGGGGCCTCCGAGGCATGACCGAGACGATAATTTCTCCCCCCGACGGACCGGATCTCTTGGCCGCGATCGTGGCCGCAACGCGGTGTGCCGTCAGCGACCGTGAGGCCCGCTGCCCCGCCGCGGATCTGGAATCACAGGTGGCAACCGAGTGGGACGGGAAGCAACGATTCGAGACGGCCTTGGCGTCAACGGGGCGATTCAATGTCATCGCCGAGTGCAAGCGGCGGTCGCCGTCACGAGGCATCCTGTGTACCGAGTACGACCCGGCGCGAATCGCGGCGTCGTATCAGACTAATGGCGCCGCCGCCGTGTCGGTGCTTACAGAGCCGACGTTCTTTGATGGCTCCCTCGATCACCTGCGATCGGTTCGGGCGGCCGTCACGATTCCGGTGCTTCGAAAGGACTTTATCGTCTCCAGGTATCAGCTGCTCGAAGCCGCAGCGGCGCGGGCCGATGCCGTGCTCCTGATCGTAGCTGCGCTCGATGAGAGAGAGCTCTCGACGCTGATGACTGAGGCCACTTCGCTCGGACTCGGAGTCCTGGTGGAGGTCCATCAAGCGGGCGAGTTGGAGCGTGCGGTGCACGCCGGGGCTACAGTTATCGGCGTGAATAATCGGAATTTGCGGACGTTGGAGGTGGACCTGGTCGCCTCACGGCGGCTCATCGAGCAGATGCCGTCGGAAACCATCGGGGTCGCGGAGAGCGGTTTGCGTGCCTCAGAAGATCT